>CAIYWO010000460.1 GCA_903929925.1 uncultured beta proteobacterium
AAGCCAGGGCGTGGGCAAAGAGGGCTGCCACCGACACCGCTGTCGGGGCAACCCGCATAGGCAAGGAAGTTATGCGCTCCGACCTGGCCAAGGATGCCGCCAAAGGTGCAGTTGTGGGCGCCGCGAATGCTGTGCCGCTGCCAATAGTAGGGCCTGCGATCAGCGCCGTAGTGGGCGCTGGGATTGGCGTTTATGCCAACCTAACACGCACTTCACCCACGATCCAAAAATCTGCTGATGGTCTTACGCCACAACATTCCCAAACTGATCAGGTGGCGTCTACTTCACCAGTGAAAGATGTTTATGCGGAGCTTTTGAAGTTAGACGACTTGTTGAAGAGGGGCATTCTCACGCAGGCGGAGTTTGATTCGCAGAAAGCGAAAGTCTTGGACGGTGCTCGATAGCATAAGGTGAGTCATGCAATACATCGAAACATCGGATGGACAAATGCGAGCCGACTTTGCCCGTTGGGTTGATCGAGTGCTGTCTACAAGCTTCTGGTCCCTTGACAAAAAAATTCAGCGATCAATGTGGCGCTAGGCAATGGCAATAAACAAAGTGCTGAACCGAGCCCCACGGCGTCTTGTGCTCTTCACTGGTGTGTTCCAAAAGCTCAAATGCGGGACCAAACTCACCATGTAGTTGATCGGGGCCGTATCGGACCACTGGCAAACCACTGCACTTCTCAGGACCATCAGGTGCAAAGGTCGCCACAATCACATCGCCGCCGGGCTTGACTGCCCGAATGACCTGGCGCACGTAAGCCATTCGATCCGCTGGCTCGGTTAGGAAGTGGAAAACGGCGCGGTCGTGCCAGATGTCATAGGTCTGCGCAGGAAGATCTACGTTTCGAATATCGCCAGCAATCCATGTCACGTTTTGACCCAGAGGCCCAAGGCGCTTGCGCGCCACTTCCAGCGCACTTGCGGAAAGATCCAGGACCGACATATGTTTGAATCCACCGATCAGCAAATCGTCCACCAATGTGGACGCGCCTCCCCCTACATCAATGATCTGTCCGTCAGAGGGTGCGCCAATTGATCGAATGATCTCTAGCGAACGGGTGGCATGTTCTTGAAACCAACTTACCGAATCCGGCTGCTTGGTTTGATAAACTTTTTCCCAGTGTTCCTGCTGCTTGTTCATGTTGAGTCTCATCTGGTTTCCTAGGAATGGTGCCGATCAAAGTTTCTTCATCTCACCATGGTGGTCGTGATCTTGCATGGCATCCTTGTCGTGGTCGGCGAGTTGGGCGTCAAACCACTTGTGCAGCGTAATGGCCAAACTGGGCGCGATCGTTTTATAGCTAAGAGCCGCTCCACCCTTCACATCCTTGTAGTCGATGGCGATCTGACCGGACTTTGTCGCTCGGAGCTCCGCCAATCCAGGCATGCTCTGACCGTGAATGTGTTTGGGACCTGAGAAGTCGCCTGTACCGCAAGGCAATAAACAAGTTCCAGCGCTGCTACCTTAGGGCAGTGCCGCATGTTACTCATTGTCCTGAACGATCAATAAGCGATCAGAAGGCTCAATGGCGGCATCAATGTCCATTTCGATAGCTAACTGCGTACAAACCGCGCGACACAAGCTGGCGACGCGTTCACTTTGTAATTGGTAGTAAATTTGTGCGCCTTCTCTGCGACGAGAAATGACCCCCTTGCGATGAAGGGCCGCCAAATGTTGGGACATATTCGGCTGCGTGGTGTCGATTTCGGCCAGGAGTTCGCTCACGTTTTTCTCTCGGTCACACAGGGCACTGATAATTTTCAGACGCATTGGGGTAGCCAATAGCGCAAACAATTGCGCGGCCGTTTCAAACACCCTGTCCTGATTGTTGAAATCTTCCATAATGAATTAACTTGTCATCCTTGGAGTGCCGCTGATTTTAGGGCTGATATCCTGTAGCACTTGCCCGGCTAGGGAATACAGGTCCTCGTAGCCCATTTCACCGGGAATAGATTGCAACAGTCGCCCGTTCTCCGCTACCAAACATGTCAAGGGAATGACGCGCCGCTGGCTGAATTGATCCCGAAACCCTCGCTCTGTGTGGGTCACTGGGAAATGCAATTGATTGGCCCGCAGATAGGACGCCAGCTTGTCCGCGTTGGTTTCGGTTGTTGCACCCAAGACCCGGATGTGCATACCCCGTGTCGCTTGGTAGAGGCGCTCAATGTGTACGTTGTGGCGTTTGCAATAAGGGCACCAGGTTTCCCAAAACACGAGCATTACCGGCGTCGTGTTCAATGCAAGAGGCGTCAGGCTCGTTCCGTCTAAAAGCCTTAGCGCCGGCCAGTGGATGGTCGGTGCCGACGGCTCGGCGCTAGCGCGGCTTGCCCCTGGGCCCCAGAGCAGTGCTGCGGCGCTGCCCGCTAGCACATGGCGGCGCGAGACCGCGCTGTTCGGGCTGCTCTCAGGGCTCACCTTGCTGCTCCATCAGTAGGTAGGTGTTGTAGGCGTTCATGCGATTTGCGACGCGAAAAAGCGGGATGGACTCGAATCGGGACCAATCCGTTTTCGCATAAACCTCTTCAAAGGGCTCCATATTTTTTGCCGCTTCGCCCATGGTTTTTCGGAGA
>CAIYWO010000461.1 GCA_903929925.1 uncultured beta proteobacterium
CGGCAAGTTCTCAATGTGTCCGATTGCCAGAAAGCGCGTACGGTTTTGCGAATCGTCTTGTATACCCTGCGCAACAACCTTGAGGCCCCAGGCCCGCGCCGCGATATCGCTCGCAAATGCGGCACAACTGGGATCAAGAGATGCGAGACGTGCGGCCTCAGAATTGCTTGAAACCGATCCACGGGGGATCCCTGGGTACTCACGATTCAGCCAATCTTGGCATTGTGCAAGGGCCTGCGGATGCGCCATGATTTTGGTGATGTTGTTCATATCACCTGCTTTAGATAACAAGCAATGACGAATCAATAAAGAACGCTCCCCCAATATTTTGACCGGCGAACCCAACAACAAATCAAGGCTACGGTTCACCGCACCCTCAGTTGAGTTTTCAACCGGCACCATCCCCACTTGCGCCGCACCGCCTTCAACCGAGCGGAACACCTCATCAAACGAGGCGCAGGGCAAGCCCGTCACAGCATGACCGAAATGTTCAAACGCTGCTTGCTCAGAAAAAGAACCAGCGGGCCCCAAATAAGCGACCGTCAGCGATTGCTCAAGCGCGCGACAGGAAGAAATGATTTCAGTCCAAACCGACGCGATGCCCTCGGTTGGAAATGGGCCGCGATTGAGGTCTTGTAACTGTCGAATAACTTGCGACTCACGCTCAGGGCGCAGCACTGGACCCGTCGCATTGTGCTTGTGTTTGACCTCACCCACTTCTTGTGCGGTCAACGCGCGTCGATTCAACAGATCGAGAATTTCAGCATCGATCTGATCAATGCGCTGGCGTAACGGTAGCAACTGTTCTTGCAATGACTTATCCATGAGCGCGTTCAAAATCCTTGAGATAGGCTATGAGGGCCTGCACGCCCTCCAATGGCATTGCGTTATAGATTGAGGCACGCATCCCGCCAACACTTTTGTGTCCCTTCAACTGCATCAACCCCCGCTCTTGAGCACCCATTAAAAAAGCAGCATCAAGGGACGTGTCGCGCAAGAAAAATGGCACATTCATGCGTGAACGTACCGAAGGGTGCACCGGCAAACTATAAAACGCGCTTTGATCAAAATAGTCGTAGAGTGCACGCGCCTTCACAATATTGCACTGCTCAATCGCAGCTAAACCACCCTGCTGCTTGAGCCACTTAAACACTAACCCCGCGATATAAATTGCATACGTTGGAGGCGTGTTGTACATCGACTGCTGTGCATCTACATTTTTGTAGTCGAAGGCCGACGGACAAATCGCCAAAGCGTGACCAATCAAATCCCGGCGCACAATCACCATCGTCAAACCCGCCGGTCCCGCATTCTTTTGCGCACCCGCAAAAATCATCCCGGCACGATCAACCTGCATCGGTCTGGAGAGGAAGTGCGATGATGCATCCACAACAAGCGGAACATCTGGTGCACCGAGCGCGCGCATCTCAGGCCAATCGACTGTTTCAACCCCACCGATGGTCTCGTTGCTGCAGATGTGAAGATAGGCGGCATCTTTACGCACACGCCAAGTACTCACGTCAGGCAACCACGTAGAAGGTGCCTGATGCACGCCGTCTATCGTAGTGGCCGCAGCGTTCGTAGCTGCTATGTGTGCGTCGCCATAGCGCTGACATTCCTGGTGTGACTTTGTCGCCCAGATACCACTAATGACAAAATCAGCTTTGGGTTGCGACACGCGCCCCAAAAGATTCAGGGGCACAATTGCGTTTTCAGCGGTTGCACCACCTTGCATGAACAGCACGGCATAGTCGCTGGGAATCGCGAGCAATTCACGTAGATCAGCCTCGGCTTGCGAGCAGATCTCTATAAACTGCTCGCCACGGTGCGACATCTCCATGACAGACATGCCCGAGCCGTGCCAGTCAAGCATTTCTGCTGCGGCCTGCTCGAGCACGGGTTCCGGCATCGCAGACGGCCCTGCTGAGAAGTTCCAGGGACGCGCCATGTTAAGTCGCCGAATCGGCCCCGTCTGTTGTGTCTGTTGGCGCATCGGGTGCGGCGACATCTGGTGCATCTACGATATCTTCGCCATCGTCGTCCGCATCGCTCTCAACAACGCGACGTACGCCAGACAGCATGCTGCCATCGTCCACGCTGATCAAGGTCACACCCTGCGTCGCACGACCCATTTCGCGAATCTCTGCAACGCGCGTACGCACGAGCACGCCGCCGGTTGTGATCAACATGATCTCGTCGGTGGCATTGGCTAGCACAGCCCCCACAACCTTGCCGTTTCGAGCGGAAGTCTGGATGGCAATCATGCCTTTCGTGCCGCGACCATGACGGGTGTACTCCCCAATCGGCGTACGCTTGCCAAACCCGTTTTGTGTCGCAGTCAGGACAGTCTGGGACTCATCGCCAGACACAAGCATCGCAATCACATTCTGGCCGTCTTCGAGCATCATGCCGCGCACACCGCGGGCATTACGTCCCATGGGGCGCACATCGTTTTCATCAAAGCGCACAGCCTTGCCAGAATCCGAGAACAACATCACGTCATGCTTGCCGTCCGTCAGTTCTGCACCAATCAGGAAGTCACCCTCATCGAGATCAACCGCGATAATGCCGGCCTTGCGTGGATTCGAAAAATCGGACAATGGTGTCTTCTTGACCGTACCACGTGAGGTCGCCATAAATACCGTCTGATCATCGCTAAACGCTTTGATCGGCAAGACAACCGTGATTTTCTCACCGTCAATCAACGGGAACATATTGACGATTGGTTTGCCGCGTGACGTACGCGTGCCCTGTGGAACTTCCCAAACCTTGAGCCAGTAGACACGACCGCGGTCAGAGAAGCACAGCAAATAGTCATGTGTGTTCGCAATAAACAACTGATCCACCCAGTCGTTTTCTTTTGTTGCAGTTGCCTGCTTGCCACGACCGCCGCGACGCTGCGCGCGGTACTCGGACAACGGCTGGCTCTTGATATAGCCGCCATGCGAAAGCGTCACCACCATATCTGCTGGAGTGATCAAGTCTTCTGTATCGAGCTCTGTTGCATTGAGCTCAATGTCAGAACGGCGTGCATCTTTGGCGTTGATCGAGAACTCGGTCTTAATCGCCTGGAGTTCTTCACTGATGATGACTGTGATGCGCTCAGGACGCGCCAGAATGTCGAGCAAGTCCGAGATTGTGTCCATCACGGACTTGTATTCGCTGACAATCTTGTCTTGCTCAAGTCCAGTCAGGCGCTGCAAACGCATGTTCAAGATTTCTTGCGCTTGCGTTTCACTTAAGCGATAGAGCCCGTCAGATTGCAAGCCAAAGGTATCCGGCAGATTATCTGGGCGATACGCCGCACGGCCACCCACGGCCTCGGTATCCGCACGCGAAAGCATTTCGCGCACCAGGGACGAGTCCCAGGACTTATCCATCAGGTCTTGTCGCGCGACGGGTGGCGTTGGTGCCGCTTTGATGATTGCAATGAACTCATCAATATTTGCAAGAGCAACAGCCAGACCTTCGAGCACATGACCGCGCTCGCGCGCTTTGCGCAACTGGAATACCGTGCGACGCGTGACGACTTCACGACGGTGCGACAGGAAGTACTCAACCATCTGCTTTAAGTTAAGCAGGCGTGGTTGGCCATCCACAAGCGCCACCAAGTTCATCCCAAAGGTGTCTTGCAGTTGCGTATGCTTGTATAGATTGTTGAGAATGACCTCAGGCACTTCGCCGCGCTTGAGCTCAATCACCAGACGCATACCGTCTTTATCGGACTCGTCCCGGATATCAGAAATGCCTTCGATCTTCTTTTCGTTGACGAGTTCGGCGATACGCTCTTGCAACGTCTTTTTGTTGACCTGGTAAGGCAAGGCGTCGACCACGATCGACTGACGGTTGCCCTTCTCCATGTCTTCAAAGTGCGTCTTGGCGCGCATGATCACGCGACCACGCCCAGTGCGGTAGCCTTCACGCACACCCACGATGCCGTAAATAATGCCACCGGTGGGGAAGTCAGGCGCGGGGATGAGCTCGATGAGCTCATCGACAGAACAGTCAGGATTGCGCAGACAATAGAGACAGCCGTCAACGACTTCAGCCAAGTTATGCGGCGGAATGTTGGTCGCCATACCCACTGCGATACCCGAGCTACCGTTCACTAATAGGTTAGGCAAACGTGAGGGCAAGAGCAATGGCTCGTTCTCACTACCGTCGTAGTTCGGTCCAAAGTCGACCGTTTCTTGATCAATATCTGCAAGGAGTTCGTGCGCGATTTTGGACAAACGAATTTCGGTGTAGCGCATCGCCGCAGCATTATCGCCATCGATCGAACCGAAGTTACCTTGCCCATCGACCAACATGTAACGCAAGGAGAAGTCTTGAGCCATACGCACAATCGTGTCGTATACCGCCTGGTCTCCGTGCGGGTGATACTTACCAATCACGTCACCAACGATACGCGCAGATTTTTTGTAAGCGCGATTCCAGTCGTTGTTGAGTTCATGCATCGCGAATAAAACACGACGATGCACCGGTTTAAGACCATCCCGGACATCCGGGAGGGCGCGCCCCACGATTACGCTCATTGCGTAGTCGAGATAACTCCGGCGCATTTCTTCTTCGAGGGATATCGGAAGCGTTTCCTTGGCAAAGGAATCCATAAATTTCGCAACAAAAGACAGCGGTTGAGAACCCCAAAAGCGGGTCTAAAGGTAAACCTTGGATTCTACACCGCCGCCACCCTCTAATAAGATAGTCAACCCGTCTTTCGGGCTATGCTCAAACAAAGAGTGCAAACGCAACGTTCTGAGACGGAAAAGCACCACAGCGCTCAGAAAATGGGAAAAATTTGTAAAAATAGGGCTTGCTGTTGCCAAAAACCAACAGCAAAGAGGTTCTGCGAGTAGAAATACGCGTTTCAGAGGTTCAAGTGATGCATTAACTTCACCAAAGTTCCCCAAATGCCGTAAGATTCGAATCAGCACGCAGGAAACCCAGTGAGTAAGCTCTTTTGAACGTGCTCGCTGCTTTGTTATACTGGTTACCTGATGTATTTTTTTTACATTTGCGGCGGGAGTTCGCTGCGAGTCACTTATCCAGCTTCAAGCTCAATCGAGGAGAAACATGAACAAGCCCTCCAAATTCGCTCTGGCACTCGCCTTTGCTGCTATTTCCGCAACTGGCGTCGCTTCCGCACAAACAGTAGACAATTGGAAGAACGGCTCTAACGAGCTCATTTGGAAGAACGGTTCCAATGAACTCTGCTGGCAGGACAACTTCTGGACACCAGCAACGGCAGCTGCCGAGTGTGTCAAGAAGACAGCTCAGCCAATGGCAGACAAAGTTTCGATCAAAGCCGAAGCTCTGTTTGACTTTGACAAGTCGATCGTTAAACCAGAAGGCCGTAAGCTTCTTGACCAAGTTGTTGAGCGCTCAAAAGCAATCAACCTCGAAACCATCATCGCCATCGGTCACACTGACTCGATCGGTTCTGATGCTTACAACCAGGCCCTGTCGGTTCGCCGTGCAGAAGCTGTCAAAGCTTACTTGGTTACCAAAGGCGTTGCTGCTAACCGCATCACCGCTTCAGGTAAAGGCAAGTCGAATCCAGTTGCTGACAACCGTACAGCAGCCGGTCGCGCACAGAACCGTCGCGTAGACGTCGAAATCATCGGCAGCAAGAAGTAATTCTTGATGTTGATTGGGTAAGGCTGGCTCTGCCAGCGCTTATTCCGACTCAGAAAGGCCTCGCTTGCGGGGCCTTTTTCATTTTGCTGTTTTATAGGCGATTAGCTATATGTCTTCCGATGCTCCACGCCCCTCCTCCAACGTTGACCAAGCAGAACTAGACAAGTTCAGCGCGCTTGCCTCACGCTGGTGGTACCCCAATAGCGAATTCAAACCACTACACGCTATTAATCCGCTCAGACTCGAGTGGATCAAAGGGCTGGTGGGCGGTCTGCATGACAAAACGGTACTGGATGTAGGTTGTGGCGGCGGCATTCTTGCGGAAGGCATGGCACGTGCGGGCGGCAAGGTCACGGGTATTGATTTGGCAGACAAGTCACTGCGCGTGGCAAAGCTACACGGTCTGGAGTCAGGCGTACCCGTCACCTATCAGAGCATTAGCGCTGAAGATATGGCGCTTGAACAACCACAAGCGTTTGATATCGTGACCTGCATGGAAATGCTAGAACACGTGCCTGACCCAGGTTCAATCGTGCGCGCCTGCTCAACGCTTGTGAAGCCTGGTGGCTGGGTGTTTTTTTCGACACTCAATCGCAACCCTAAATCATTTCTCTTTGCAATTGTGGGTGCAGAATACATTCTGCGCTTGTTGCCGCGTGGCACGCATAGCTGGCGCAGCTTTGTGCGCCCAAGCGAACTAGCGGCCTCAGCACGCACGTATGGCCTGACGACACAAGAGCTAATGGGGATGAGCTATAACCCCTTTACACAAACCTATTCGCTCGGCCGCGACACGAGCGTCAACTACTTAATGGCTACGCGCAAATGACCGCTCTTGTTCTCTTTGATTTTGACGGCACGATTGCCGATACAGCACCTGATCTGGGTGCTGCTGCAAACAAGCAACGAGAGCGTGCAGGCTTGCCACCTTTGCCACTAGACGTTCTGCGACCCTATGCCTCTGCAGGCGCACGCGGCCTACTGCGTTGCGCGCTTAATTTGGCACCAGGAGACGAGACCTACGAGCAACATCGCTTGCAATTTCTCGCCGACTACCAGGCAGCGATGACCGTAGACACCTGTTTGTTTGATGGTGTGCCGGAGTTACTGTCACAAATTTCAAAGCAAGGACTTGCATGGGGCATCGTCACCAATAAAGTGACGCATCTTGCGCAGCCGATTGTCACCGCACTCGGCCTGGACAAAGATTGCGCCGTCTTAGTCTGTGGCGACACCACCGCACATGCCAAGCCACATCCCCTGCCCCTGCTTCACGCAGCGCAGCAAGCTGGTTTTGGTACAGATCGCTGCCTCTATGTTGGTGACGACATCCGCGACATCCAAGCAGCGCGTGCTGCAGGCATGCCTTCTATTGCAGCGGCCTATGGCTATTGCGGCCCTGATCACCCAGTCGATACCTGGCAAGCGAATCACACAGCTCATTCTGCACGCGATATGTGGCCCATGATCAAACAACTGATGAATGTGTAACAAAGACTGAACTCTTTTACATCTCATCTGTCTGAATCAATAGATTGTTCGTCTACAATCGCACTACTGGGGCCGATCCGGATTCGACGTGGGTCGCGAAACAGCGCAGGGCATGCCGAGCACCAGTTCGCTCGTAAATCCACTGGAAACACTATAAACGCCAACGACGAGCGTTTCGCTCTGGCCGCTTAAGCGGTGAGCCGCTGCACTGATTTGTCTTTGGGTCAGGTGGGTAAAACCACAGCA
>CAIYWO010000462.1 GCA_903929925.1 uncultured beta proteobacterium
CTCACCAGTCAGCAAGCTGACAACTTCTCGACCTTTAAACAACCCGCGGGTATTGCCTTCACGCACAAAGCGCGAAAGGTCTGCGCCGAACAGCACGTTAAAAATAGCATCAGGTTTTGCGTCTGCCAGAGCTTGCACCACACTACCGGCATCGACTTTACCCAAAGGTGTGGCTTGCTCAGCGACAAATTCGATATCCGGTTGAGCAGCCTTCATCAGTGTTTTGAAGGTCGCCGCGGCAGATTGACCGTATTCATAGTTTGGGTAAACGATTGCCCAGCGTTTCTTTTTCATGGCGCTGGCTTCCGGTACTAACATGGCCACTTGCATATGGGTGGAAGGGCGCAGGCGGAAGGTATAGCGGTTACCGTTTTGCCAAACGATTTTGTCTGTTAACGGTTCGCTAGCCAGAAAAAAGACTTTTTTCTGTTTTGCAAAATCAGTTAATGCTAAGCCGATATGCGACAGAAAAGATCCGGTCAACACATCAACTTTGTCGCGTGAGATAAGTTCTTCGGCGACACGTACAGCATCGCCTGGATTTGCGTTGTCATCGCGCGTAATCAGCTGTACTTTCTTACCGTTCAAGCCACCGGCAGCGTTGATCTGGTCAATCGCGAGTTCCATACCTTTCTTGTAGGGCTCTAAAAAAGCTGGCTGTGCTTTGTAGCTATTGATTTCGCCGATCTTGATGACGTCTTGGGCCGAGGCTGTGACGCACGCGCCCAGCAGTGAGGCACCTAAGACAACGGATGCCGTGATGCGTTTGGTAAATATGCGACGCATGGAATTCTCCAAAAAATTAAAAGTACTCTTGTTAACGTAAGCCATCTTTACCCTCGATTTCATTTGCCTGCAGACCGCCGATACGAGGTAAAGGGCGACCACTGTCAGTTACTGCTACTGCGACGACGATTTCTTTTGCGCTAGGAGCGTCAGTCACGCGCGCTTCAATTGCGTCAAAGTGACTACGCACGAAGGCTGCATCTTTGTGTCCGAGAGGTACATCAATCGCACAGCCTGGGCCTCCACGCTTTTTACTGGAGGGTACGAGTGCGGCACCGTGGTGCACAGCTTGACGCAGCGGCGCGCCTAACTTTGGATGCAGAATGGCAGCGGCGTGCTCGAGCTCTCCGGCTTCGCCGACAATCGCAGCTTTGCCGTAGCTCTCTGCTTGCTCGGGAGTGATGCCGAGTGCTTCAACACATTTATTGCCCAGCAGGGCACCTAATTCTTCGCCGATCTCAATCAACGTGTCGAGGTTTGGGCTGTAGACGCCCGCGTAAGGGTTCTCAATGACGGCGATGGCAAGTGCTCTGCGGGTTGGAGGCGAGATGACCTGACCCATTTCAAGATGGGTCTCATCGACCTGAACGATGAGCTTGCGAATCTTTGCTGCCATGCGGGCTCCTGATTTCTGCGTGATGCGTTAGTGAATATGGTTGCGTACAAGCGCAGGTGAGTCTGTCGTAACGACCCAGCCTTGGCAAGTCAAGATGCAAGCAGAGATTAAACCGCTTTGCTTCATTTGTAGAGCCTGCTGTAAACCCTGCTGTAAGGCCTGGCCAACAGTGTCTGGATCTAAAGCTGGCACGTGTACCGTCACCAGTCTATGACCGAGATCGGAGTCGTCTTTTACCGTGCTGGCCGGTTGTCTCTCAACTGCCGGGTGGTCTGTGTTGACGGCATTCGCGATGACCGTTGCGGCTGCATCGGCCAAGGCTGCCGTTTCTGCCAGGACGGTCACGCTGTCGGCAATACCCAAAGACAGGCTGCGCCCACGCCAGCCACTGGTTGCAACGCCCCGAACCGGCATCGTGAAATCAATGCTGAGCGTTCCGTCGAGCGAGATTCCTTCTCGCAGCGCGTGCGCATCAAGTTTTGCAATATCGGCAAACAAGCCGATATCAACTTTTGTTCCGGGTGTTAAGTGCAGCGCGATATCGCCGCCATTGTTTACCCAGGCTCGCGTCACGCCGGGCTTGGCATAAAACGGGATCAGTGCTTGGGCAACTGAGCCAGCGACGGCTGCCATTGGCGTAATGAAGTCGCTCGGGCAGCGTTGACAGGCACGCCACATAGTTTGCGCAATTGGGCCTGTCAGCGGGCAAGCGGACTGTGTGTTGACGGGTTGGCGAAGTATCGGCAATTCGTTAACCAGCTCAGATAGGATCGTTGCGAAGCGCTCTGCTGCGGCGTGATGCGCAGCGCTTACCGCGTCGCCATCCCCTTCAGCATTGGCCACGATGTCGATCGGACCATGCTGAAAATGTCGGCGTCCATCATCCAGAATGCGGGTCGTCGCGCATGCCATGTTCGTTTAGCCCAACATTGGTGGCATGCCTAACGGCCATTGCGTATCTGCTGGGGGCATAACCCATAATCTACTCTGAGGGGCACCGTCATTGTGCCAGGCACCTTCGCGCAGCACCTGGTCTAGACCTCGTACATAGTCGACATGACCACCCAGACGCTTGAAATCGTCTGCGCGCATGCTGAACTCAATGGGAGCTACGATGGCTGGTGTCGGGACTGTGCCAAAGCTATTGTCGGGCATGCGAAGTACGTCCACCATAACGGTGATTCCGCCACCTGGCCATACATAGGCAGGCGCTCCACCACACGTGACATTGACCAGTGCCTGCTTGATCGCACGTGTCAGCAAAATTGGGTTGTTGGTCACGCCGGCGCGCAAACTACCCCCTGCGCCACCCAGGAATAACACTGAGGCGAGAGAGGGCTCGCAGTTTTCACCAATACGGTCGATCACAGTTTGAACCGCGGCGGGCATCGCTTGTTCGATCGGGCGTAACTGCTCATCAAGCACATACCAGGAGGCGTGCTCACCCGTTGTTGAGGTCATCAGTAGCCTTAGGCCCGGCCGGGCGATCTCAGGGTCCCAACTCTCGATAATGCTTAAGGGGTCGGCAATATCGGTGCCACCCCAGCCCGTGCCAGGGTTTGCAACCTGAAAATAGCGCCCCGGTGTTGAGCGTCGTCCGCCGATCACAATGCCAGAGGCGCGCATCCCCAGGCACTTACCAGCCTGGTGC
>CAIYWO010000463.1 GCA_903929925.1 uncultured beta proteobacterium
GACAAGCATGCTGGCATTTTTGGCGGCTAACTATTTTGCGACAGGCAAGTTGCCGTTGCGGACCGGCAACGATCATGCGCTGGCTTCACCCTACGGTTTATTTGAAGCAGCCGATGGACAAGTCGCGATTGCACCGAGCAACGATACCTTTTATCTAAAGCTGATTGATGCGCTTGAGCTTGAACACCTGCGTGACCGCGCTGAGTTCAAAACCAATGCACTGCGCTTCGAGAACCGTACCTTGATTAACGCCGAGTTGAATGCCAAGATCAAACAAAAACCGATTGCGCACTGGATCGCCCGTTTAAATGAGGCGGGTGTGCCGTGTGGTCGGGTCCTGAATCTGGGCGAGGTGTTCGAAGATCCGCAGACGCGACATCAGCAGATGCGGCTGACGATTGAGCATCCTAAGCACGGTGCGATGGATGTATTGGGCTTTCCGATCAAGTTTAGCGATGAGCCTTGCGTGATACATCGCCCACCGCCTGACCTCGGTGCGGATAATGCTGCTGTTCTGCAAGAAATTGGCTTAACGCCAGAGGCGATTGCGGAGTTATCTAAGCGTAAAATCATTTGAATAAAAATAATTCTGAAAAAGTATTTCTGAACTTAAGAGAGACGAAACATGAGCAAAACGTTTGTAAAGATTACTGAGGTCGGTACCCGTGACGGGTTTCAGGCCGAGCGCGAGTTCATCCCAACCGCAGACAAGGTCGCTGTCATCGATGCCTTGATCGATGCAGGTATATCGAGCGTAGAAGCGACGTCGTTCGTGTCGCCCCGCGCCTTGCCGCAACTTGCTGATGCCGCTGACGTACTGGCACAAGTGCGGCGCAATCCAGGCACCGAAATCGCGGTGCTCGTGCCGAACGCCCGCGGTGCAGAGCGTGCCGCCGCCGCGAAGGCCGATGTGATGGTGGGTTTCATCTCTGCAAGCGAAAGCCATTGCAAGACCAACCTGAACAAGACCATCGACGAAGCCATTGCGGACTTCGCGCAAGTTGTGCCGATTGCCGAGCAATGGGGCATCAAAATGCACGGTGGTATTGCAACCGCCTTTGGTTGCCCGTTCGAAGGCGATGTGCCAATCGAAAACATTTTGAAGATCGTCGGTGCCTACCATTCTTATGGCGTGCGTCGCATTGGCTTTGGTGACACAACGGGCATGGCCACGCCGCCTGTCGTGACACGTACGGTTGAGGCTGTCCGCAATAAGTTTCCTGATATGCAGCTCGCGTTGCACTTCCACAATACGCGTGGCGTGGGCTTGGCCAACGTGATGAATGGCTTGAAGCTTGGCGTGACCGAATATGAGTCCTCGATCGCCGGCTTGGGTGGCTGTCCGTTTGCACCGGGTGCAACGGGCAATATCTGTACCGAAGACTTAGTGTACTTGTTGCACGAATGCGGTTACGAGACCGGCATCGACCTCGAGAAGTTGATTGCCGTGGCCCAAATGGTTGAAAAAATGATGGGCCGTCAATTGCCAGGCCAAATGATGAAGGCCGGTCCGCGCTTAAAACTAATGTCTATCGATTCTGTGCGCCGTGCAGTAGGCTAGGTCATCGCAGTCGGGCAAAAGAGCAAAATATTGCCGTCCCGATCATTGAAGGTTCTTGGAGGAGACAACATGTTTTTAAAGAAATGCGTGCCCGCTTGGGCGCTCGCGCTGGGGCTTGTGGCAACAGGCCCAGCCCTCGCACAAGGCGTTGCGTTCCCGACGCAACCGATTCGCTTAGTCGTGGGCTTTCCTGCGGGTGGTGCATCGGATGTCGCGGCGCGCGCCATTGCAAGCCAGATGACAACTCAGCTTGGTCAGCAAGTCATTGTTGAAAATAAGCCAGGTGCAGCGAGCAACATCGGTGCCGAGTTTGTCGCAAAATCGAAACCTGACGGTTACACCTTGTTGTTGGGAACGATCTCGACATCGATCAACGGTAGCC
>CAIYWO010000464.1 GCA_903929925.1 uncultured beta proteobacterium
CCATTTTTTCAGGCATGGATTAGTGATCGCGATCTACTTAAGCAGAACGTCCCGACGACGGAAGTCCGCGTACTCCTGACCAAAGCACAGCTAAGCGATCTAAGCAGTATTGTTCGGAAAATTGTTGATGCTGCTAATGCCTCCTTGGTTTCACCAGCGGATATGTTTGCGCAATTACGCTCTATCGCTGCAACCATGGGACGCGACCCCAATGATCTGCGTGGGCCGAATGCACAGAAGCTTGGTCAGATGGGATTGCTCGACGAATACTTAGAAGGCTTACCCTATAAGAGCGACGTACTCGGTCTGGACGAGGATCAATGGAAGAGCATGTCTGTCGCGGCGCAGACTCAGTTCATGATTCGCTTGAACACTAAACTAAAGCAGTACCAAGCCTTTAATGCCGATCCCGACTCCTGGGTCTCGTTAGCCAAAGGCAGTGATCCAAGCGAGTTTGTTTACCCAGTACCCCTCGAGGCTCTGCCTTAAGTGTCGAGGCCGGTACTATCGATTGCGCAGCTTGCGCTAGAACGAGGACGCAGTGATCAGGTCTTCCGGATTGACGTGCCGAAGCTCGAGATATTTCCGGGTGAGGTGGTTGCTGTCGTTGGACCAAGTGGCTGTGGCAAGAGCACCTTGCTCGAAACAATCGGCTTGCTCTTGGAGCCACGTCACGCCAAACAATTTCTGATCGATGATATCGACATCAACGCGTCAATGGCCTTGAGCCAAACAAAGCGAGAAACGCTTTGGGCGCGCATCCGCCAGCACGGGCTTGGCTTCGTACCGCAAACGGGCGGACTCCTGCCGTTTTTAAATGTTTGGCAAAACATATGCTTGCCCGCTCAAATGTCTGGTGCAAGTACGGTTGACCCGGTTGTGCATACGCTTATTCGGCGTTTGAATCTTGAGTCCCTCTTGCGCCGGTTGCCACGCGAACTTTCAATTGGTGAGCGACAGCGCGTGTCTTTTGTGCGTTCGCTGGCACGCCGCCCAACGCTTTTGTTGGCCGATGAGCCAACCGCGGCGCTTGATCCAGGCTTGGCGAAAGAGCTCTTTACCTTGATTGTCGAGATCGCAACGCAAGAGCGCATCGCTACGCTCATTGTTACGCACGAATGGGATCTTGTTGATCAGTTTAATTTGCCACGATTAGCTGGCCATGCAGAAGGTGCTGGGAGGGTCGTGTTCCATGCCTAGCTCCCTCATAACAAGATCGCAAGATGGTCCTCGACATTTCGTATTGTTTAAATTGGCGCTTAGAGACCTTGTTTATGACAAGAAGATTTCCCTTTGTGTGGTGGCTTCAATTCTGGCAGTAGTTGGACCCTTGTTGTTATTGTTTGGATTGAAGTTCGGTATCGTCAGTCAGTTGCGGGGTGACTTGCTTTCCGATCCACGCAACAAAGAGATCCAAATGACCGCGAGTGCTCGACTAGACGCAGATTGGTTTGCTGCTTTGCGTAGCGAAGCCGGTGTGGGCTTTGTTATCCCACTGACACGCGCACTCAATACACAAGTCGATTTATTTATCGATGGTCGACGTTTTCTTGAAAACGTCGAGCTCATTCCTACGGCGACGGGTGACCCACTGCTCGGCAACATCACTGGACCAGCCCAGGATTCAGAAGTCGTACTTTCACGTAGCGCTGCAGATCGCTTAAAACTGGAAGTCGGGGACACACTGAGCTTGCGTGTTGTAAGAACTCTAGACAAGACGCTTGAGCGCGCACAGATGCAGGTTCGTGTAAGTGCGATTTTGCCACCCCAGGCCATTAGCCGCCCCGCAGCCATCATTACGCTGCCTCTGCTGATAGCCGTCGAGGATTATCGCGATGGGGTAAAAGTTGCGATGCTGAACGCTGCGACTGGCACGGAGCCAGTACTAAGGTCACAATTTGCCCGCGCCCGGATTTATGCGGATTCGATTGACTCGGTTCAACAGGTTGCCCAACGACTTCAGGAGCTTGGGATAGAAACCAACAGTCGCGTTGCTGAGATCAAATCTGTACAGGCGATAGACCGTGTTTTAGGTTTTGTCTTTGCTGTCATCGCTTGGGCAGCGGCACTCGGATGTGCCGCTTCGATGATTGGTGCCTTGATGGCAAACATCGAGCGCAAACGTAAAGATCTTGCCTTGCTCCGGCTATTTGGCTATGGGCGTCGAAGCATGCTCAGCTATGTCATTGCACAAGCACTCTTTTTAACCGTTATCGGGTTTGGATTAGGCTGTGCAATGTATTTTGTCGGCAGCTATATGTTCAATCAGGTACTCGCCACCCATCTGACGCGTGGCACTTTCGTGTGTCGACTGGAGCTCATACACTTTGGTATTGGCTTGGCTAGCGCGATGGCGATCAGTATTGTCGTGTGCGCGTTTGGCGGGCTACTGGCAACAAGAATAGAACCTGCGGAGAGTTTACGAGATGTTTAAAGATCAAATACGCCTGCTTGTTGTCATGGCGGGTATTACTTTTTGTTTACCTGCATCAGCACAGCAGTGGGAGGCACGCTTCTTTAATCCCAAGCCGCTCGCGGACGATGTTGTACTTTCGCTGCCATGCGATGGCGCAATGACGTTTCGTAAGGTGCTTGTACCCGGAAGTAAACCTCTGGATGATTTCGGTGTGACTCTGGGCGCTGAGGAATCAAATCAACGGCACCTCGAGCAAGCGCATCCAGCACATATTGCTGGCAGCTTCACGGCCGTTGCACCAGCGACTGGCCGCTATTACCTCATCGGAAAATATGAAGTTACGGAACTGCAATTCCAAGCCGTGATGCAGGAGACCTGCCCAAAGCCAGCGATGAAGCTGATGCTTCCCAAGACTGCATTAAGCTGGTTTGATGCAATGCAGTTCAGTGACCGCTTAAATATCTGGTTGCGTAAGAATGCCCTAGACAAGCTACCGAAGGAAGACGGTGCGCCAGGCTTTGTTCGCTTGCCCACTGAGGTAGAGTGGGAGTTTGCTGCGCGTGGCGGCAATAGTGTTGGCAGTGCCGAGTTTCGTGAGTCGCGTTACCCCATGGCAGACGGCATGAACAAAAACGTATGGTTTGCCGGATCTCAATCCGCGAATGGCAAACTGCAACTCGTAGGTCTCTTGGCACCGAATCCACTTGGCTTGCACGACATTCTTGGTAATGCAGATGAGATGATATTTGAGCCGTTTCGGCTCAATAAGCTCGATCGATTTCATGGACAAGCTGGGGGTTTTATTGTCAGGGGTGCAAATTACTTAACCCCTGAAGCGGATATCAGAACAGCCTGGCGCCAAGAGCAGGTTTACTATCAGGCGAGCGAGCCTAATCGTCCACGTACAAGCGGATTTCGCTTGGCTTTAGTTTCGCCTGCGCTGACTTCAGTTCAGCGCAGCAAACAGATTGAGCAGGACTGGGCTCAGCTTGGGACGGCTCCAGTCACTGCCCTAGCGCCGAGTGCGGGCGCGCCCAATCAACTCGCGGGCACAAGTACCTTAGATCGCCTATCAAGTTTAGTGACTGGTCTTAAAGATGACAAATTAAAAAAGGAACTCGAAGCGCTACGCACAGAATTGCGCTCTGCAAACGTTGAACGGGACGGACAGCGAAGTATCGCGATCCGTTCCTCGTTACAGCAAGGGGCATATATGTGCGCAATGGTAAAACGAGAGGGTATTTTCTACGACTCTTTTGCTAAGTTTTATAGAGAGACTTGTGCCAATTTGAGCTCACTCAGTGAGCCGGACAAGGCCGACTGTACCGGGAAATGGAAAAGAAACCTTGAGGAAAGGGCGCTCGCGCAGGATTTAGCGATGACCACATATGCCGATGCGTTGGTCGAATCGGGATCGATATACAATTTGGCAATGATCGAACCCGAGTTCAAGGCAAAGCGGCAGCAAATTCTTGATCGCAAGAGAAGTAACCTACCGGCTTTCCTAGATAAGCACCATCAGCACTTAGTCGAATACATGAAGGATAAGAAGATTCGGCAAGATGACTGGTTATCTACCTGTAAAGCTGTTGTCAATAACTAATGGAGCATTTCAAATGTTAAATTTTTTTCACCGCAGGGTTGGCACAGCAATCGCTGCTCTGATGTGTGCGATTTTTTTAGTTGGCTGTCAAAACATGGGCGGTGGTGACGTTGATCCCCGACTAACCAGTGGCGAGGATGCGAAGTTCTTTAGTAAGTCCGGCTTACAAGCTTGTGCTGCCGGCGCTATCGCCGGTGCACTTGCTTGTGCCGTGAGTAACTCGGGGAACAAAGCAGCTTGTATGGCAATTGCCGCTGTTGCTGGCTGCGGAGTTGGCGCAGGCGCAAACTACTTGTTGGATTCTAGACGCGCCAAATACGCTAATAATGAGCAACGCATTGACTCGTTTATTCAAGACGTGCAAAGTGACAACAACAAGTTACAAACACGTATCCAAAACATTAACGTTGTTTTGCGTGAGAATCAGCAAACGTTGCAGCAACTTCAGCGGCAGGTCTCAACGAAGCAAGTCGATCAACGTAAAGCTAAACAGGAGCTTGATCGCATCAAGGCTAACAAAGCCTACCTGGAGAAAGAGCTTGCCGACATTAACGCTCGGGTTGACGGCTATCAAGAAATCATCGAGAAAGAGCGTGCGGTCGGAGCCGACACAAGAAGGCTTCAGGCTGAGCTCGCTCAGTTAAGTCGTACCCGCGACACGCTGAAGCGTGCGCTGGACTCGGCATATTCGTTAAGCTCGGTGATCAAGGTTGAGGGCTAACAGCATGAATCAAATTTTGAAGCATTCTCTAATGCTTGCCACGACCTTAGTGGTCACAGGCTGTGCAGTAGATAAAGCGGGCTGCGATCCACGTGCTTTGCGCGACGCAGGGCTGCTCACAAAAATGAACTGTGACTTCTCTGGTTCGTACGATGCGCGCGCCAAGGATAAGGAGGCGCAACTAGCCGAGGCCCAAAAAACGAATGCAGCGCTGCGCGAAGCGCTTGCGGCTCTAGAGAAGAAGAACGAGCTGAGCAAAGCTGACGTGACTGCGCGTCGTAATCAATTGTCTGCGATCAATCGTAGTGTCAACAATTATCTGCAGCAGGTTAGGGCAACGAATCCGGGCAATGAGGCCTTAAGTCAGCAGATCAGACAAGCTACCGCAAAACTGAATCAACTGAACGCAACACCGGTAAATTCGTCTGCGGCTAACGGCCAGGAGCTTCAGAACCGGGTGACTGCTCTGCAGCAGGAGATAGACAAGCTCCAACGCCAATCGTCAATTTTGACCCAGTAAGTTTGTGAACCGTATCGCGCAACGACAGTTCGAGCCCAGCAGTGTTGCTGGCTTCGACGCGTTGCACGATCGACTCATGCTAGGGTTGGGGCGCGCAGTCCCACCAAGCGTTTCGTCGCTTTACGCCAAACCTAGTACCGACCCCAGTGGTCAGGTTACGTGGTCAACGAGCGTGCAAGGGCAACCTGTCGAGTACGCCTCACTCAGCGCGGCAAAACAAGAAGCCCTGAATAGTCAGATCTTTGCGCGACTGGATGCGATCCGCGCACGGGCTGCGTCACTGGCGGGCGATTCAACACCTGATCCATCGCTCATACGTCTATTGCAAGACGCAAGCCAGCCTCCGCCGATCCAAGCGATATACAGCGTTGGTGACCAGCCGGTTATTCTGTATTGGGACAGTGCAATTGCATCCAAGTCCCGAAGACCAGTCTTAGCACGCCCCGTACCACCAGTCTCGGCCTTAAGTACAACGAGGAACCTCATCCCTTGGCTGTTGGGGTTGCTCGCACTTTTGCTGATCCTCTTTTTGCTGTGGTGGTTGTTTTGCCCGCTTTCGCCGAGACAAGCTACGCCAGCACTGCCTCAGAGCATGCCGACGACGCCAGAGGTATCGCCACAACCGCCCGTTGTTCCTCCGGTAGTGCCGGAGCCAATCCCTGCTACGCCGGTTCCGCCCGCACAAGAGGCACCTAAGCCAGAACCTGAACCGCAGACAAAACCGCTCGACCCGCCAGTCGAAGATCCTCCGCCAGAGCCGGTGAAGCCCGAGCCTCCACCGCCGCCACCTCCGCCGCCACCTCCGCCAAAACCGGTGCCCAAGCCCCCGGTGACGATCGACAATGCGAAGAATGTTTGTCCAGGTGATAGGCCACCTGAACTCGCGCCAGAAATGGTTGTCATGTTTGATTCATCGGGATCAATGGACTTGAATATTTCGGCTACGCCTGAAGATGAGAAATGGCTGAGTCAGTTAAAACAGCGCGCAAGCCGTCCTGGCTATCGACCAACACCAGCTGAAATGGCACGCTATGCGCAACTGACGGCAGAACCTACTCGCATCTCAATCGCTCGCCAGGCGACCATTGGTGTTGTGCAACGTTTACCCCGAGACGTGCAATCAGGTCTTGTTGTTGCTGAGAGTTGTCCGAATGCAAATAATATGGGGCGTTTTCCCCCGAGTCAGCGTGGACAGATGATTAACCGCCTGTCTCAGCTAACACCCAAGGGCGGAACGCCCCTTGGGGATGGCTTGTACGAAGCAGGGCAACTTGTCGATGGCGTCACGCGCGAAGCGATGATCTTGTTAGTTTCCGACGGCGCAGAATCCTGTAACGGCGACCCTTGTTACGTCGCGCAACAGCTCAAAAAAGCCAAGCCGCATCTAAAAATAAATGTCGTCGATATTGGTGGGACGGGTGCTGCGAACTGCGTCGCAGCAGCTACTGGCGGCAAAGTCTATACCGCAACCAGTGTAAAAGAGCTGAACATTAGCTTAGACCGCGCAGCACAAGACGCACTAGGGCCGACAAATTGCAAAAAATAATGGGCGCATATTGCGCCCATTACTCATGCTGATTTACTTCAAGCCCTCTGCGGCCAATGCCGCTTGTACCGAGGCGTCTGCAGACATACGGTTGTAGTGTGCTTGCAAGTTGGGCATATCTGATATGTCGATTTTTTTGGCATTCGCCCAGCGCAAGGTTACGTATAAATAGGCGTCTGCCACGGAGCGTCCTTCGGACAACCAGTCGCGTCCAGCCAGATGCTTGTCAACGATCGCATACATTTCGCGCACGCGTTGAGATGCATTCTTACTTAACTCAGATTGGCCAGCAGCCTCCGATACCAACCGAGCCGCACCGAAAATCATGCTGTAGGTCTTATGAATATCAGAGTTACAAAACGCCAACCAACGACGTGCTTCTGAGCGCGCCTTAAGCGACTCACCACCGAGTAGCTTTGCCTCTGGATTTTTCTCTGCAAGGTATTCAAGAATTGCACAGTTCTGCGTGAGAGTGAAGCCCGCATCGTCTATGGCGGGGACTGCTCCCATTGGGCTGACCGCAAGAAAGGGCGCCTGTTTCAGTGCGTCACGGCCCACGGCGACGTATTCAAAGGGCTTTCCGACCCACTGCAGCGCAATATGGTCGACGAGTGAGCACGCACCGGGTAATCCGTATAGTTTCATGTCTGAATTCCTTGTCTATGAATGGCCAAAGCATAACTCTTGAACTCACCAAAAAGGCAGAAAAGCTAGCATAAGAATTACTTGATTCAGGGCGGGGCAAAACACTGGGAAAAGGTTAACATCGCGCTATCTTATTCACTCCGTTTTAAACAAGAGGATTTGCGCATGAGCCGCCCATTTCGTATTGCAGTGCTGCCTGGTGATGGTATTGGTAAAGAAGTGATGCCAGAGGGACTCAAAGTCCTGAAAACCGCCGCGGACAAGTTTGGTTTGAATCTGGAATACCGCCACTTCGAATGGGCCTCTTGCGATTACTACGCGCAAACCGGGCAGATGATGCCTGATGACTGGAAGTCACACCTTCAGGATTGCGATGCGATCTACTTTGGAGCAGTGGGCTGGCCAGCAATCGTGCCTGACCACACTTCACTCTACGGTTCGTTGTTGAAATTCCGTCGCGAATTTGATCAATACATCAACCTGCGTCCGGTTCGCTTATTCGACGGCGTGCCATGCCCGCTTGCTAATCGCAAAGCAGGGGACATCGACTTCTTCGTCGTACGCGAGAACACTGAAGGCGAATACTCGGCCGTCGGTGGCAAGATGTTCGAAGGCACTGATCGCGAAATCGTTTTGCAAGAATCCATCTTTACGCGCGTTGGTTGTGATCGCGTCTTGCGCTTCGCTTTTGAGATGGCCTCGCGCCGTGCGCGTAAGCACCTGACGATTGCAACGAAATCGAATGGTATTGCAATCAGCATGCCTTATTGGGACGAACGTGCTGCTGAGATTGGCAAAGAATACCCAGGCGTCACAACAGACAAGCAGCACATCGATATCTTGTCTGCTCGGTTTGTGCTGACACCTGATCGCTTCGACGTAGTGGTTGCTTCGAACTTGTTTGGCGATATCCTGTCGGATCTCGGCCCCGCTTGCACCGGCACAATCGGCTTAGCACCTTCGGCAAACCTCAACCCAGACCGCAAGTTCCCATCGCTGTTTGAGCCTGTCCACGGTTCAGCGCCTGACATCGCAGGTAAGAACATTGCGAACCCGATTGCGATGATCTGGTCTGGTGCGTTGATGTTGGACTATCTCGGTCGCGGCCTGACAGGTGCAGCGCAGAAGCCTTACTTGGATGCACACGACGCGATCGTTAAAGCCATTGAAGACGTACTCGTTCAAGGCCCACACACACCAGACTTGGGCGGTAAAGCAAGCACCAGCCAAATCGGCGATGCGTTAAGCAACGTGCTGGCGAAGTAATCCTAAATTTATACATATAAGAAGAGGGCGGAAAACTATGAAAAGCCATTTGATGCTTGAACGTCGCAGAATGCTCTTACTTGGGGCGGCAGCAGGGTCTGTGTCTGCAGCACTTCCTGCAGTCAACGCCTTTGCTCAGGCGAATAGTTTCCCGAATCGTCCCATTACCTTTATTTGCCCCTGGCCTGCAGGCGGAACGTCCGACGCAACCATGCGTGTCTTAGCGCAGGTCGTATCCAAAGAGTTAGGTCAGACCGTCGTCGTGGAAAACAGAGCCGGAGCTGCCGGAATGATTGGCGCCAAGGCCGTTGCTGCCGCCAAGCCGGACGGCTACACGATTGGCCAACTGCCACTGTCTGTCACGCGGTTTGCACAGCTCGGCACGGTTCAAATTGATCCGCTGAAAGACTATACGTTCTTAGGCCTTGCTTCAGCACAGACATTTGGTATTGTCGTTCGCGCGGACTCGCCCTTTAAGGACTTAAAGGAACTTGTTGCATACGCGAAGCAGAATCCAGACAAGTTGACCTATTCAACATCCGGTGTTGCAGGGCAAACCCATATTGGAACCGAAGAGTTCGCACTCGCGGCTGGCATCAAACTACGCCATGTTCCCTATAAAGGTGGCTCACCTGCATTGCAAGGCCTCTTAGGTGGCCAAGTCGACATGATGGCTGACTCCAGCTCTTGGGCGCAGCTCGTCGAGGCCGGCAAGCTGCGGTTGCTCGTGACTTGGGGCGAGGAACGCCTACCACGCTTTAAGGATGTTCCAACGCTTAAAGAGCTCGGTTATGGTGTGGTCAACAACGCACCGAATGGTGTTGTGGGCCCTGCAGGACTTCCTGCCGATATCGCAAAGAAGCTTACTGATGCAGTGGCGGTTGCGATCAAGAGCGCTGCCTTTAAAGATATTTGTGACAAGATCGATGCACCCGTGATTTATTTGAATCCAACGCAGTATCGGGATTTTGTTGCAGACGCATATAAGAAAGAGACTGTCCTGATCGACAAATTACAGATCAAGCAGATGCTAGGCGGTTAAGTCGTGGCGTCCTCCCTGATTCGGCTACACCCAAACGATAACGTCCTGATTGCGCGCGAACCCTTAACACTTGGCGCTGAGGTTTCGATTGACGGGACTATGCGCAGGATTCGTGCTCAAGTGCCGGCGGGCCACAAGATCGCCGCAACAAAGATTGAGAAAGACGCCGTTATCTTAAAGTACGACACGCCCATTGGTGTCGCAACACGCGATGTTGAGCCTGGTGAA
>CAIYWO010000465.1 GCA_903929925.1 uncultured beta proteobacterium
GATCGCCGTAGGTGTTTTGGCGGGCGCGAACACGACCCACCAGACATCGACTTCATACCCTGGCATTAACTGCGCAGCAGGAGGTACATCGGGTAAGAATTTTGATTTCTCTAACGACGTGACAGCAATGGCCCTGACCTGTCCGGATTTGATCTGGCCCCCTACAGAGGCTAGGGTCGTGATCATGTAATCAATATTGCCGCCGATCATATTGACGAGCGATGCAGCGATGCCTTGATAGGGAACATGTAAGGCTTGTGTTCCGGAGATCGCCTTTAAGTATTCGACACTAAGTTGGCCAATGGAGCCAATGCCAGCAGAGCTGTAGTTCACCTTATTATTTTTATCTTTGGTCGCATCGAGTAATTGCTGCAAGGTCATATAGGGTGTTTTGTTACCCACGATCAAGACCATCGCACCTTTTGCAACCAGTGCGACGGGCTTGAACGATGTAACGGGATCAAACGGCAAGTTAGGCCTAACGGCCGCGTTTGTTGCGATCGAGGTCGATATCAATAACAGTGTTGAACCGTCTGGCTCCGACTTGGCAACCATATCTGAGCCAATACTGCCGCCTGCACCTGGCTTATTCTCGACCACCATCGTCACGCCAAGTTTGGTCGACAGCTTTTGCGCCAAGGCACGGGCATAGACGTCGTTACTACCACCCGGTGCGAAAGGCACGATCAGTTTGATCACTTTAGGTAGCGTAGGCTCTTGCGCAAAAGCCGGTTGCGCAAGCAGCCCGACGCAACCCATCACACCCGAAATCAACCAAACACAAAGGGTTTGTATCGATCGTCGCATTGCTGTCTCCCCAAAAGCACCGCACAAATTTATGTTTTTCTTGGAAGCCGCCAACTTGGCAACAAATTCACTTTCGCTTGAGTTTATTCCTTTTCCGTACTCACCATAAAGAGATATGCTTTAGGCCTACCATCTCGCCAACGGACTCCACCCAATGAAACACGTCCTCCTTCAAATATCCCTTCTTGTAGGCCTTGGCATCGTGAGCGCCTCTAGCCAAGCAGCCCAAGATTGCGTGGTCATTCTGATGCATGGCAAATGGGGCGGACCCAAGTCCCCCTACCTGAAGGTGCTCGCTGACAAAATCGAGCCAACGTGCAAAGTTGAGCTTAGAGATATGCCATGGTCGCGGTTCCGCAATTACGACCAAACCTATGAAAACGCCTTGCGCGACATGGAGCAGGCGGTCAAACGGTATAGGGACGGCGGTTATAAAAAGGTATTCATTGCCGGGCAAAGCTTTGGCGCCAACGCCGCCATGGCCTACCAAGCCTATATTGGTGATGCAGACGGCATCATCGCCCTATCGCCAGGGCATGCACCGCAATATATGTATACCTCTGGCATTACCCAACAGGCCATAAGCGATGCAAGACAAGCTGTAGCCTCTGGCAGTCCGAGCAAGACAATCAGCATGACTGACTTTAACCAAGGCCAACGCAAGGATTTTCAAATAAGGGCGGATGTATTGCTGAGCTATTTCGAACCGGACGGCTTAGGCAACATGGCTCGTACCGCAGCAGAGTTCAAACGCCCTGCTCCGTTTTTATGGGTGATCGGAACACACGATATTCTTTACCGCGAAGGCAAAGGGTATGCCTTCGACAAAGTCCCCAAGCTGCCCAGCAACAAGTATCTAGTGGTCAATGCCACGCATGCGACTGCACCCGAGGTCGCATCGGATCAGGTGGTGGAGTGGATAAAGGAAGTTTTACGCTAACTGCGTTATGCAATACGTCTTAAGCGGCTTGGTGATGGCGGGGCAGCGCGTTTATGAGTACTCAACGAAATTTACTTTAATGTATGTAAATAAATCGGGATACAAAGCGCAATCACGCTCAGGCACATGGTTGCTACGCCGCCGCTGATCCAAACAATATACTTATGGGACGTACGTAAGACGGACACATCCGCTCGAAAGCTCAAGAAC
>CAIYWO010000466.1 GCA_903929925.1 uncultured beta proteobacterium
AGCAACGCATTGCGTAGTACATGCTTTCGGATGACTTGTCCTGCGGGAACGCCTTTGGCGCGTGCAGTGCGAATGAAATCGAGCCCCATGACTTCCAGCATCGATGCGCGTGTCAGCCGTGCATACACCGCCATAAAAAAACAGCCGAGGGATATAACGGGTAACACTAGGTGCCTCGCAACATCGACGATATGGGCCCATCCGGTGTAGTGTGCGCCAACTGATTCCATCCCAAACGCAGGTAGCCAGCCCAGAGTGACAGAAAAAAAGATAATCATTAAAAGGGAAAGCCAAAATAGTGGGGTCGCGTAGAGCAACAAAGCTCCCGACATGATGAGGCTATCTAACCATTTGTGACGGTTGGTGTAACGGCTGCGGGATGCGATCACGCCGAGCAGCACGCCGATCGTAATGGAAAAAACAAACGCACACCCCATGAGCAAAAGCGTCGCAGGCAAGCGCTCGAGGATGAGGTCTAAGACAGGAAGTTTGTTGCGATAAGAGTAGCCTAAATCTAAGTGAAGGATACCCTTTAGATAGAGCAGAAGCTGTTGGTATAGAGGGAGATCGAAGCCGAATTGTTGCCGTAATTGTTCAACGTATGCCGGATCCGATGATGCGGCCTCTCCAGCCATGATGCTTGCTGGATCGCCGGGCGCTAGGCGAATCAAGAAAAAGTTAAAAACAACGACGCCCAAAATCACGCCGGCTGCTTTGCCGAGGCGAGACACCAAAAAAGAGGCAAACTTCAAAATTGATCCAGTCTAAAGAAGAGGCGCGGCGTCTTTAGTGAGACGCCGCGTTCTAACGTCAAAAGACTTACTTTTCAATCCAGACATTATCAAACGTTTCGTTTAGACCGATGGCGGTTTGAACGAGATTCTTGATGTTTTTACGATAGAAAGTTGGATATTCAATTTCGAATAGGAAGCCGTTCGCAACCTCATTCACCAGAATATTCTGGGCTTCGGTGTAGAGCTTCTGGCGCTCTTCTGCTTTTAATGCAGAAGCTGCTTGCGTCAAGAGCGCATCAACTTTAGGATTGTTATAGCCCTGATTGTTGACGAAGGGCGAGCCTTTGACGATGTTGGTGGAGAGATAGTGGCGCGCAACTCCAATTGCTGGATCGCCATATTGATAAGTGAAGTTAAACGTCAGGTCAAAGTCGAAATCACCTGCACGCTTCGCCCATCCCCCAGCATCAGCTGCTTGGATTTCTACTTTAAAGCCAATTTGCTCCAGGCTTTGTTTGGTGTACTCAGCCAATCTGTCCCAGGCTGACCCGTAAGGGAAGCTCAAAATACGGATCGTCCGTGCGCCAACATTCACACCGGATTCTTTAATGAGTGTACGGGCCTTGGCGAGGCTGAAGTCGTACTGGGTCACCTTGGGTTCGAAGAACAGTGTTGTGGACGCCAATGGGCTGATAGCCGGTTTACCCATGCCAAAGAAGATTGTATCAACCACGAATTTGCGATTAATCGCGTGCATGACGGCCTGACGCACCTTTACGTTGTTGAAAGGCTCTGTTCGCTGGTTCATGACGATGAAAGAGAGTGGGGCATACATTTCCCAGCCTTTCGTTGTCATTTCGACGTTGGGTAGTGCTTTCAAGCGCTTGACTTCTACGTTGTCGATATCTCCACCACGCAAAACTTGCACATCACCTTTTTCGAAAGCAACTGCACGCGATGCCGCATCAGGCACAACGCGGAAAATGATCTCATCTAGGTAAGGTAAACCTGGCTTCCAGTATGCATCGTTGCGTACGAGCGAAATATAAGAGCCTTTTTTCCACTCTTTAAATTTGAACGGTCCGGTACCAATAGGTGTCTGGTTGGCTGGATTTTTTGCGTAGTCGGTTTCGTCGTAAATATGCTTAGGTACCATCGGCATGTTGTCGACAACAAACGCGCTCAAAAACGGTGCGAATGGTTCCTTTAGTTTGATGATGACGTTGTTTGCATCCGGCGCTGTCACTGAGCCGACATATTTGCTAATTACGACACGTGCGCGAGGGTGCACGGCACGAAGGAATTTATCAATGCTGAACACAACGTCGGCAGAGCTGAAGGGCTTGCCGTCATGCCACTTTACCCCTTGTTGCAATTCAAAAGAGTAGGTCAGCCCGTCGTCAGACACCTTCCAAGACTTTGCGAGAGAGGGAAGAGGCTTTAGTTTTTCGTCGTAGGTCAGTAAGCCCTGATAGATCTTGCCGGCGACATATTGGGTCGGTCCCTGTTGATTCAGGCCAAGCATCAGCAGGGGCGGCTCGGGTTGAACGATCGCATTTAGGGTGCCGCCGCGCGTTTGCGCGAAGGCGCTTCCCAAAGCCAGGATGGTCGCCAATGCTGCGGCGGCACCGGTGCGAAGCACCGTTTTACGTAAGTTTTGATGCATAGCTATCCCCAAGTGATGAGTTTGTCCCGAGCGCCAAGACTTCTAAAAGATAATGGCCCTTCTGGCAATCATACATAGATGGTGCAAGTGTGTCGAACCCTCGGTAAAACGTGACTTGCAACCAACGCGAGCCTGATGTCTACTTAGGACACCGGAGTGGATCAGGCTACACGCCTGTGTCACCAAGGCTTAAAAAATATAGAGGAGACTAGAGATGAATTTCAAAAAATCGGTTTTGGCGATGATTTTTGCCGGAGCTTTTGTAGCAAGTGCCCAAGCACAGGCCCCAGCAGAGGTAAAACTCGGACTGGTGACCATCCTGTCCGGCCCTGCTGCTTCGCCTTTTGGTGTGCCAGCTCGTAACGCTGCCGAACTAATGCTCGAACAGTTCAACGCCGGTACAGCGCCAGCGCCCTACAACAAGAAAGGTTTCGGCGGCAACGTTGTTAAGCCACAGTTGATCGATGAAGCAGGCACGACGACGAGCGTTGTCACAGAATATCGCAACCTGGTTCAGCGTGACAAAGTCGACTTAATCGTTGGCTACATTTCGAGTGGAAACTGTTTGGCGATTACGCCGGTTGCTGAAGAGCTTAAGACTGTCACTTTGCTCTTTGATTGCGGCACACCCCGTATTTTCGAAGACGGTAAAAAGAACTATGTCTTCCGGGCAGTGAACCACGCCACGGCTGATAGTGCTGGTTTAGTGCGTTACCTTAAGTCCAAGAAGCCTGACGTCAAGACTTTTAGCGGCATTAACCAAAACTACGCTTGGGGCCAAGATTCCTGGAACGACTTTGAAGCTGCAATGAAGCAGCTCTATCCTCAGTCGGCAGTGAAGACATCGCAAATGCCGAAGCTGTTCGCCGGCCAGTACAGTGCTGAGATTTCCGCTCTGATGGGTAGTAAGTCCGAAGTCGTGCATACCAGTTTCTGGGGCGGCGACCTCGAGGCCTTTATTTTGCAATCGGTTCCACGCGGACTCTTTAAAAATAGCGAAGTGGCACTGATCGCTGGTGAAACTGCCATGTTCCGCCTCGCAAGCAAGATTCCCGATGGCACGATCATCGGTGCGCGCGGACCCTATGGCGTTTTTGCTCCCGACACTCCTTTGAACAAGTGGTTCCGGGACGCCTTTATCGATCGCTATAACGTTGCACCTAACTACACCGCATACCAAATGGCGCATTCAATCATGGCAGCAAAACTCGCTTATGAGAAAGCCATGGATGCCAATGGTGGCAAAAAGCCGAATACGGAAGAGCTCGCAGCCGCACTGCGAGGCCTAACGTACGAAGGCCCGGGCGGGGTGCATAAGTTCTCTCTGAATAATGGCCACCAGGCTGTTTCAGAGACTGCGTATGGACGCACTAAGCTCGTTAACGGTCAAATGACAATCGTTGACATGATGCGCTTCCCAGCCGAGCAAGTGATGCCGCCTGATGGCGTCAAGAGTGCTGACTGGATCGCCGGCGGAATGAAGGCTAAGTAAGCTTGCTTTGATTTAACCTTCAAAGGCTAGGGCGGTGTCGACGACATCGCCCGGTATAAACACAGGATGTCGCAAATAATGATCGTTCTCGTGGACGGGCTGAACTACTCGGCCTGGTTGTTCTTGTCTGCTGTCGGCCTCACGCTTATCTACGGGGTGATGAAGATTGTCAACGTAGCGCACGGCAGCTTTTATGCGTTGGGCGCGTACATGGCCGCCTCGGTTGTCGGCATATGGACTGCTAATGGCTATCCACCTTATCTTTCTTATCTCGCGTTGCTGGGTGCTGCAATTCTGGGAGGCTTCGTTGTCGGGCCTTTGCTGGAACGCTTTTTATTGCGTTATCAGTACGAGAAAGACGAGGTTGTGATTTTATTAATTACGTATGCACTCTTTTTGGTAATGGAAGATGCACTGAAACTTGTGTGGGGCGTTGATCCCTATTTCATTTCAGAGCCTTACGAATACCTCGGTAACTTCTCCATTGGCGATATGTCCTATCCCAACTACTACTTGTTGATGTTAGGACTCGCACTGATCGTGGGACTAGTGCTCACAGTGGTGCTGAACAAGACCCATTTTGGCCGCATGTTGATTAGCGTCATTTACGACCGTGAGATTAGTGCT
>CAIYWO010000467.1 GCA_903929925.1 uncultured beta proteobacterium
CAGTTTTTCATTGTTAGCTTCCCATGCCAGGATTGTTTGCTGCACCCTTAATAACAGGAATGTTTGGTGCTTTAGCAGAGACCGTTTTGATTTCGCGCAGGTACGCTGCGATCACATCCCAGATAGGCTCGCCGCCTGCATCTCGGGCAGCTTCGGAAACAGGCGCCCAGCCTGCGACCTTATACGTTTTGCTGGCTTCAATCGTTTTGCCACCGAGGCGCATGTCTGAAATTCGCTTGCCTGCGGCAGCGGTTGGATCAATGGTGTATTGCATGCCACCTACGCGCACCATGTCCCCACCCTGTTGGTAATAGGGGTCAGGGTTGAAGATATTGTCGGCAACGTCTTCAAGAACGGTCTTGATCATCTCACCGCTCATTGGCGTGAGAGTGGTGTACGGATACGTGATCGCTGTTTGATCCAGCAGGTGCTCCATCGTAATGGTTTGTCCTGGCAGTAGCGACGTGCCCCAACGGAAACCTGGTGAGAATGCCAGATCAGCACCTTTCATGTTGATCAAGCCGTCGACGATCAGCTGATCGAAAGTACCGTTGAAGTTGCCGCGACGATAAAGCGTCCCCTCAGCGACTGCGAGTTTCTCGGCGAGTTTTGTTTCATATGGCGCGCGTATCTTGTCGATCAGTGCATTCATCTGCACATCAGCAGGCAGCAAATCAGCGAACACAGGAAGCAAACGGTATCTAAAGTCAGACACTTTGCCGTCCTTTACATCTAAATCGAGCACGCCCAAAAATTTGCTGTTGGAGCCCGCGTTGGTTACGAGCGTCACGCCACCGGGATTGGATACCTTAACTGGAACTGGCACGCCATCATGTGTGTGCCCGCCCAAGATGGCGTCTATGCCTCGCACACGGCTCGCCATTTTGAGATCGACGTCCATGCCGTTGTGTGACAGCACGACCACCGCTTTTGCACCGTTGGCGCGTGCGTGATCGACCGTCTTTTGCATGTTTTCTTCTTCGATACCGAACGTCCAGTTTTCAACGAGGTATCGTGGGTTCGCAATAGGCGTATAGGGAAACGCCTGACCAATGATGGCAACTTTGACGCCGTTCATTTCACGCATCGCGTACGCGTCAAAAACGGGGTCTTCAAAATCTGTCGTTTTGATATTTTGCGCAACGAAATTTACTTTGCCGTCAAAATCTTTTTCAACAATTTCCTTGACGCGCTTCTCACCCAAGGTCATTTCAAAGTGCGCGGTCATAACGTCGACGCCGAGTGCGAGACAGGCATCAACCATGTCCTGACCCTTGGTCCATAGCGCGGTGCCGGATCCTTGCCACGTATCGCCGCCATCGAGCAGCAAGGCACCTGGGCGGCTCGCGCGAATTTGCTTCACCAAGGTAGCAAGATGCGCAAATCCACCGACCTTGCCGTATTGCGCAGCAGCTTTATCGAAATCTAAGTACGAGAATGCATGTGCTTCGCGCGTACCGGGTTTGATCCCATAGTGCTTGAGCAGGGCGTCACCGACTAAGTGCGGAGCTTTGCCGAGTTGTCCACCGAAGCCTAGGTTGACGCTCGGTTCCCGAAAATAAATTGGCTTGAGCTGTGCGTGGCAATCGGTGAAGTGCATGAAATGCACGTTACCGAACTTGGGAATGTCGTAGAGGTTCGCAGCGGATTGCGCCCGTGTCAAGTTTGAACCGAGCGATAAACCAGCAGCAGAGGCTGCCGCCAGAACCTGTACAAATTCTCTACGACTCATTCCCATTTTTACTTCCTTACAACGTTCAACGCGATTCGACTACTTTATTTATTTACAGGTGAGGCAGGATCAAGCAGTAACGCCATCACGTCTTTAATTTGCTGTTCGGTCAGCAAGTTAAAGTGCTGCATCCGAGGCATATTGCTGCACGCGTTGTAGGCTTTGGAGTTGTTGATCCGATTCCACGTGTAGGTCAGGATGACGTCGCTATTGCCGCGCGTTTTTCCATACTCTAGTAACGAAGGACCAATCGTGCCGTACGAGATTTCTTGTTTCGAAATCTGGTGGCAGTTGTAGCAGCCTCCGCCATTCACGGTTTTGAGATTGTCCGTCCAGGTTGAGCCTCGGCCACTTTGAGCGATTTTTTCACCTTCAGCCCAGTTGCCTAGATACTTACCGTCTGAGGGAGGCTTAATCGCGGCAAGTGCGGCAGATTGGAGAGCCTCTGCTTTCTTTTTGCCTTCAGGGCTGTCGCGGAATTTTTCATCCGAGCAGAGCGCCTGGAATTCGTCTAGCTGAATCCGGTCGAGCTTGGCGATCCCTTGCTCGCGGAAACTGCGGTCCATGACCGCCTGCACGGCAGGATCGACTTTTTGTGCCAGGGCCACGTTGCTCAAGGCAAGTGCACCAAAGGCCAATGTGGTGCTTGTGACCAGTCTGATCAGTGTGTTGTTCATGTGTGTCTCCCTGGAATTAGCGCTTGAGGCCGGGCGTTTGCACTGTGCCACCGTTTGCTGTGTTAGCCATAAAGACGGACAGAGCGATGGTGACATCTGAGCCGTAAATTGGGAAAGGCATGCGTTGCTGGCGGTAGCAGTCGTTCAGGCGTTGCTGCATGGTCCAGAACGTACCACTTGAAACGCGATAAGCAGGCCAATTACCCCAACCTTCTGCAGCACCTTTCTGTGTCGTCAGGTTCGGCAAATCTTGCATGCGGATA
>CAIYWO010000468.1 GCA_903929925.1 uncultured beta proteobacterium
AGCATCGTAGATTTGAACCAAGATGGGATTGTGCAGCTTGCAGAGGTGCAGCTAGGTGCCGATGTGGTTGTGCTTGCGGCCCCAGAGATTGGCGGTTTGCCTTACGTGATCTCGGGGCTTGTTGCGGCCGGTGCGTTAGCCGCTGCACTTTCTACTGCAGATGGTTTGTTATTGACCTTATCCAATGCGTTGTCGCACGACACGTTGTTTAGAGTGGTCTCTCCCAGAATGGGGGCAGGACGACAAGTGATTCTGTCGAAAATGCTTTTACTGATTGTTGCTTTCGCTGCGGCGTGGGCTGCTACCCGCACGCCTGCCGATATTTTGTTTTTGGTGGGAGCAGCGTTTTCGTTTGCTGCGGCTTCTTTCTTCCCGGTGTTAGTCATGGGCGTGTTTTGGAAGCGTGCCAACAAATATGGTGCTGCGGCCGGAATGTTATCTGGACTCGGGGTCACCATCTATTACATGGTGCAAGCGCAGCCTTGGCTCAGAGAACTCGTGCTGGGTATTCCAACCGGAGTGCCGGTGGATTTGTGGTGGCACATTCAACCGATCGCCGCAGGCGTTTTTGGTGCTCCTGTGGCTTTCGTAGCGATCGTGCTGGTGTCTTTGGTGACGCCTGCGCCACTTGCGGTCACCCAGCAAATGGTGGAATACCTAAGGCAGCCGGATTAAGACTAAGAGGGCGCCTTCGCCGCCATGTGCGAGGGGTGCGCTCGCAAAGGCCCGTACTGCAGGTAGTTGAGTCAGCCACTGCGCCACGCGGCTTTTTAAGACCGGTTGGCCGTTTTGTGAGCCGTAGCCTTTCCCGTGCACGATTCGGATGCAGCGCGCTCCGTGGCTCTGACTCTCCGCAACAAACGAGGCAAGGGCTGACCGTGCTTGATCACTGGTCAGGCCGTGTAAGTCCAAATGTGCGCTGACCGGCCAATACGCTTTGCGCAGTTGACGTTGGACATCTGGGCCGACACCCGGGGCGGCCCATTGCAATTCAGTTTGGTCGTCTGCAAACGCTGAGAAACCATCTGAGAGCCCCAAGGTGGGCTCGGGTTCCTGGCCCGCCGCACGTGCCCGACGCTGAGCAAGTTGGTCGCTTGCGCTCTGTTCTCCGGCGGCCCGATGCAAAATGCGTTCGGCTGCGTTGAGTGGTGTCACCGCTTGGGTCATGCGCGTAAAGAGCTGGCGATCGGCAGCACTGGCAGAGCTTGCTGCCAGCGCCTGTTTTTGTTGTGCCTTTGCGCGCGCCTCATCTGCCTCGCGTGCGGCCTGGGCGGCCACATGCAGGCGTTTGAGGTCGGCTAGGCCTGCCTTATTGCTCCGCATTCTCCAGCCACCGTTGGGCGTCTAGAGCGGCCATGCAGCCCGTTCCTGCGCTGGTAATGGCTTGACGGTAGACGTGATCCTGTACGTCCCCCGCAGCAAACACACCTGGGACAGAGGTCATTGTGGCCAAGCCTGATAAGCCGCTTTTGGTCACGATGTAACCATTGGCCATGGCTAACTTACCCTCAAAAATACTTGTGTTCGGCTGGTGACCGATGGCAATAAAGACGCCTGTTAAGGTCAGATCCAGTGAGGGCTCGCCTTTGGTGGAGCGCAGGCGGACCCCTGTTACGCCACTTTGGTCACCCAACACTTCGTCGATTTCGCGAAAAGCGGCGATTTTCATGTTGCCGTTTGCGACCTTATCCATCATTTTATCGATCATGATGGGCTCGGCGCGGAACTTGTCGCGGCGATGCACGACCGTGACTGAGCGGCAAATATTAGAGAGGTAAAGCGCCTCTTCGACCGCTGTATTGCCACCGCCCACTACTGCAACATCTTGATTTTTGTAGAAAAAACCGTCGCAGGTGGCGCAACCAGATACGCCACGCCCCATGAAGGCTTCCTCGGAAGGAAGGCCCAGATACTTGGCCGAAGCCCCTGTTGCAATGATGAGTGCATCACAGGTGTATTGCGCACCACCGTCGCCGGTCAGGCGAAAGGGTCGGCTAGAGAAGTCGACACTGGCGATGTGGTCGAATACCATCTCGGTATTGAAGCGCTCTGCATGCGCGGCAAAGCGTTGCATGAGCTCCGGGCCTTGCACGCCGGCTGCGTCTGCGGGCCAGTTATCGACCTCTGTCGTGGTCATGAGTTGACCGCCCTGGGCGAGTCCGGTGATCATGACTGGATTCAGGTTGGCGCGGGCAGCGTAGACTGCGGCGGTATAGCCGGCCGGGCCTGAGCCCAAAATGAGAACTTTGGCATGTTTTGGCGTTGACATTGAATTTACCCTCTAGATTGACCTGCAAATTATAATGTTCTCCATGCCTCGACTTTCTCCCGCTACTACGCGCTCTTCGCGCACGACCCGAAACACCCGAAATGGGCCCTCCGCGTTACAGACACGCCTCTTATCCATTGCTCGAGAAGCGCGCTGGATATTGTTTGCGGCGTTGGCTGCCTGGCTGGCCCTAGTGCTGGCCACCTGGAATGCTGCCGACCCGGCCTGGTCGCACTCCGTTGGGCGCGATGCCGAGCAGCTCCACAACCGTGGTGGGGTAATGGGCGCCTATCTGGCAGATATCTTGCTTTACCTGTTTGGGTTTTCTGCCTGGTGGTGGGTCATTTTGTTGGTGCATCGCGTGCGTGCAGGCTATTTGCGTCTCGCGGCGCAGCTTCGCACTCGTGGTGAACCCGAAACCCTCGCGCGCGTTCGCTGGGAGCAGGGCATAGGTTTTTTTGTCGCACTACTAGGTTCCGTAGGACTTGAAGCCTATCGTTTGAGCTCTTTGGGCCTGCAATTGCCAGGTCGCATGGATTACAACAGTGGCGCGGGTGGCGTGATCGGGCATGTTTGGTCGGGTTTTCTGGCACAAGGTGTTGGTTTTGCGGGCAGCACAATCATCTTGATCGCAATGATTGCAATTGGCTCAAGCTTATTTTTTGGATTCTCATGGGTAACCGTTGCCGAAAAAGTCGGTGCGGCACTTGAGTGGGTGTTGCTTAAATTCAGCACCCTTCGCAGCGCGCGCCAGGATCGACGTGCTGGGCAAGTGGCACAGGCGGTGCGCCACGAACAAGTCGAGGCCAAGCACGAAAAAATTGTGCATGAGCAACCAATCCGCATTGAGCCCGCAATCGTTGCGGTGCAAAAGTCCGAGCGTTTACAAAAAGAAAAGCAGCAGACTTTATTTGTTGAGCCGGTTGAGCCCGGTGACTTGCCCGCTTTAAGTTTGCTGGATCAGCCAGAGCCCGCTTTCGAGACGGTCTCCGCAGAAACAATCGAATTTACGTCTCGCTTAATCGAGAAGAAACTTGCTGACTTCGGTGTTGAGGTGCAAGTTGTTGCGGCACAAGCAGGTCCTGTCATTACCCGTTACGAAATTGAGCCGGCAACGGGCGTCAAGGGCAGTCAGATTGTTAACTTGGCTAAAGACCTTGCACGTGCGCTGAGTTTGGTCAGCATTCGTGTGGTCGAGACGATTCCTGGCAAGAACTTGATGGGTTTTGAATTACCCAACCCACGGCGTCAGATGGTTAAGCTCTCTGAGATTCTGGGCTCGCAGGTCTATCACTCCAGTAGTTCAGTTGTCACGATGGCACTGGGTAAAGATATCGCTGGTCACGCAGTGGTCGCAGATCTGGCGAAGATGCCGCACTTGCTGGTGGCGGGTACAACGGGATCCGGAAAGTCTGTCGGTATCAATGCGATGATTCTGTCGCTTTTGTATAAAGCTGATGCGAGCCAGACGCGTTTGATTTTGATTGATCCAAAGATGCTCGAGATGAGTGTCTATGAGGGTATTCCTCATTTGTTGGCTCCCGTTGTGACCGATATGCGTCAAGCGGCAAACGCGCTGAACTGGTGCGTCGGCGAGATGGAAAAACGCTATCGCCTCATGAGCAAATTAGGCGTGCGTAACTTGACCGGGTATAACAACAAAATTCGTGAGGCGATCAAACGCGAAGAGCCGATCCCGAACCCCTTCTCGCTCACACCGGAAGCACCTGAGCCGTTAAAAGAGCTGCCCACGATTGTTGTGGTGATCGATGAGTTGGCCGACCTGATGATGGTGGTTGGTAAGAAGATCGAAGAGTTAATCGCGCGTCTTGCGCAGAAGGCGCGTGCTGCGGGTATACATTTGATCTTGGCGACACAGCGCCCGAGCGTTGACGTCATTACAGGACTGATCAAAGCAAACATCCCAACACGTATTGCTTTTCAGGTCTCTTCCAAAATTGATTCCCGCACCATTCTTGACCAGATGGGTGCTGAGGCTTTGCTTGGTCAGGGCGATATGCTCTACATGCCACCCGGGACCGGCTTGCCTGTGCGTGTGCACGGCGCGTTTGTCTCCGACGAGGAAGTCCACCGTGTCGTTGAATCGCTGAAAGCACAGGGTGAACCTGATTACATTGATGGTTTGTTAGAGGGTGGCGTAGAGGGCGAAACCGGTGATGGTGTCAGCAGTGTCACGGGCTTTGCAAACGCTGAAGCCGATCCTATGTACGACCAGGCCGTTGAGATTGTTCTTAAAAATCGTCGCGCCTCGATTTCTCTGGTGCAGAGACATTTGCGTATAGGGTACAACCGCGCAGCCCGCTTGCTCGAGCAGATGGAAAACTCGGGGCTCGTGTCGGCCATGCAATCAAATGGCAACCGTGAAATTCTCGCGCCCAATACGGCGCACGAAGAATGATGAGCCTTCTTCGCGCGCAGCGGTTGGTGAAATCGTTGTGTTCGATTTTGTTTGCGCTAGGTTTGTGTCTTGCGTCTCAGGCACTCTATGCACAGACTGCTCCTGATCAATTGCGTAGTTTTGTGCAAGCGGTTCAGTCGGCAACGGGTAACTTTTCGCAATTCACCGTGGGCCCCCAAGGACAAACAAAGCCCGCACAAACGGGGCGCTTTTCTTTTCGACGACCTGGGCAATTTAATTGGGAAGTTCTCAAGCCCTATGCACAGCAGATCGTTTCTGATGGGCAGCAGATCTATCAATATGACCCTGATCTGAACCAAGTTACCGTGCGTCAAGTGGATCAAGCGATTGGCGCCTCGCCTGCTGCTATTTTGTTTGGATCAGGTGCGCTTGATCAGGCTTTTAATGTCTCGGTCCGACCAGATAAAGATGGCCTGGCTTGGTTGCGAGCGATTCCTCGCACGGGTGACGCCGGCTTCGTGCATGTGGATATTGGTTTTCAGGACGGACTCCCCGCGCACATCATTCTGCTTGATGCTTTTGGTCAGACGACGCACGTCAAGCTTTCGGGCTTAGCGCGTAATCCTGGTTTGGCAGCAGACGCGTTCAAGTTCGTGCCGCCGCAAGGCGCTGATGTCGTGCGGATGCAATGACAGACTTATTTAAGTCTAAACCCATCCCCCCGCTTGCTGAGGCACTGCGTCCGAGCACGTTAGACGAGGTAGTCGGTCAGAGCCATTTGTTAGGACCTGGCAAACCTTTGCGCGTTGCGTTCGAGGCTGGTCGTCCGCACTCCATGATTTTATGGGGGCCACCTGGTGTCGGTAAGACCACGCTCGCCCGCTTGACCGCGCAGGCCTTTGATTGTGCCTTTATCGCAATTTCTGCAGTGTTTGCAGGGGTAAAAGATATCCGTGCGGCGATGGATGAAGCGCAAATGACGCTGGAGCAGTACCAGCGACGTACGCTTTTGTTTGTGGATGAAATTCATCGGTTCAATAAGGCGCAACAGGATGCCCTGTTGCCCTTTGTTGAGTCCGGGCTTGTCACGTTTATCGGCGCGACGACTGAAAACCCTTCCTTTGAAGTGAATGCGGCCTTGTTGTCGCGCGCGCAGGTCTATGTGTTGCAGTCACTCAATGAAAGCGAATTACGCGAACTCTTGGTGCGCGCACAACGGACCGTTTTGCAGGACCTTCAGTTTGAGGATCCCGCGCTAGACACGTTGATTGGTTATGCCGACGGCGATGCACGTCGGTTTCTAAGTCTGTTAGAGCAGGCAAGTGTTGCAGCCCAGAACGCGGGGCAGGCTAAGGTGGATAGCGCTTTAGTCGAGAATGCACTGAGCATGAACGCGCGGCGCTTCGACAAAGGGGGCGATAATTTTTACGATCAGATATCGGCCCTGCACAAGTCTGTGCGCGGGTCGAGTCCTGATGCAGCGCTTTACTGGCTCACACGTATGCTGGATGGCGGAGCTGACCCAAAGTATTTGTCTCGGCGGATCGTACGCATGGCTTGGGAAGATATTGGTCTGGCGGACCCTCGGGCGATGCAAATCGCGAACGATGCTGCGTTGACCTACGAAAGACTCGGCTCGCCCGAAGGGGAGCTTGCTTTGGCCCAGGCTGTGCTCTATCTCGCTGTCGCGCCCAAAAGTAATGCGGGTTATATGGCCTATAACCAAGCGGTGGCTTACATTAAGAGTGACAGTTCGCGAACGGTGCCGATTCATTTGCGCAATGCACCGACCAAACTGATGAAAGAGCTTGGTCATGGGCGTGCCTATCGGTATGCGCATGATGAGCCCGAAGCGTATGCGGCCGGAGAGTCCTATCTTCCAGACGGCATGCGTGAGCCTGGATGGTATGCCCCCACGCCGCGCGGGCTTGAAGGGAAAATTTCTGAAAAGCTCGCGCATTTGCGTGAGCTTGATGCGCAAGCGCGCAAAAAAGTAAAGGACTGACGCAATGGAATGGTTGGATGCCCTTACGCTGGCCCGAATTCAGTTCGCATTTACGGTCAGTTTTCATATTATTTTCCCCTCGTTTTCGATTGGTCTGGCAAGCTATCTTGCTGTGCTCAATGGCTTGCACCTCATCAGTGGGCGGCCCGTCTACCTCACACTTTTTAATTATTGGAAAAAAATATTTGCCATCGCGTTTGGGATGGGTGTTGTCTCTGGCATTGTGATGAGCTACGAGTTCGGTACAAACTGGAGCGTATTTGCTGACAAGACCGGCCCGGTCCTCGGACCGCTGATGGGGTATGAAGTGATGTCGGCATTCTTCCTTGAGGCAGGATTCCTTGGTGTGATGTTGTTCGGACGAGAGCGTGTCGGACCGAAGTTGCATTGCTTTGCCACGGCGATGGTGGCGCTCGGCACCTTTATGTCTGCTTTTTGGATCTTGTCGGTCAATAGCTGGATGCAAACACCAGCGGGCTATGCGATAAATGACGTCGGTCAGTTTGTGGTGGCGGACTGGTGGGCGGTTATTTTTAATCCGTCCTTTCCGTATCGCCTGGTGCATATGTTGTTAGCCGCGTATCTGACCACTGCTTTTGTTGTCGGTGGTGTTGCGGCCTACCATTTATTACGCAATAAGAATGAGTGTGTGAAAGGCTCGGCGACTGCAGTGATGTTTTCCATGGCGTTATGGATGGCTGCCATTGTGGCTCCGATTCAAATCGCAGCAGGTGATGCGCATGGACTCAATACGCTGGAGCATCAGCCACGCAAAATTGCAGCAATGGAAGGTCATTACGAAACCGTCAAAGGTGCGCCTTTGATTTTGTTTGGCGTGCCCAATGCGAAAGAGAAACGTATGGACTACGTCGTGCAGATTCCATACTTGGGTAGTTTGATTTTGACCCACACACTTGACGGCGAGATCCAGGGGATGAACACCTGGCCCGTAGATGAACAGCCACCGATGGGTATTGTGTTCTACGCGTTCCGGGTCATGGTGGGGATTGGCTCGCTGATGTGTCTGCTTGGCCTTTGGAGCTTATGGTTACGTTACAAGGGCCGACTGTATGACACGCCGCTGATGCATCGCGCGGCTCTATGGATGGGCCCATCAGGGTTTGTGGCTGTTTTGGCAGGCTGGACCGTTACCGAAGTTGGGCGTCAACCCTATACGGTCTATAACTTATTACGGACCGCCGACTCGGCGTCCCCGATTGATGCGACAGCGATTGCGTTTTCGTTGTTGGCGTTTGTGGTGGTCTATTTCTCATTATTTGGGGCAGGGGTTTATTACATCTTTAGGCAGATGTCGCATCCACCGTCTGCATCAGATCCTGGTCTGTCCGTGCAGGAGCCCATGCGTGCAGCCGGTCTGGCCGGTGCGCGAACAGGCGTTGCCGCCCAGTCCGATACCGGAGGTCAAGCATGACTCTCGACCTACCTCTCATCTGGGCTGGCTTAATTGCTTTTGCGGTGCTGGCGTATATCGTTCTGGATGGCTTTGACCTCGGGATCGGCATCTTGTTTCCATGGGGCCGCACGGAAGAGCATCGCGATCAGATGATGAATACGGTGGCGCCTATTTGGGATGGCAATGAAACCTGGCTGGTGCTTGGCGGAGGTGGATTGTTTGCAGTGTTCCCCTTGGCCTATGCAGTGATCATGCCAGCGCTGTATGCGCCGATCATTATCATGCTGCTCGCGCTCGTGTTTCGCGGCGTTGCCTTTGAGTTCAGATGGAAAAGCCATGCTCGCAAGTACTTCTGGGATTGGGCGTTTGCAGGCGGCTCGACTGTCGCAACCTTTGCGCAAGGTGTTGCACTGGGTGCGTTGGTTCAGGGTATCCCGGTAGCGAATCGTGCCTACGCTGGTGGTTGGTGGGATTGGTTGACGCCCTTCAGTTTACTGACTGGCTTCGCCTTGGTGGTTGGCTATGCGTTGTTGGGTGCGACTTGGCTGATCTTGAAAACGGATGACGATGTTCAGCGCCTTGCCAGGAAAGCTGCCTTTGGTCTGGCCCTTGCGTTACTGGGTCTAATCGGACTGGTGAGCTTGTTGACCCCTTTCTTGAATGCACATTTCATGCAAAAGTGGTTTGCGTGGCCTGCAATGGCCTTCGTTGCTCCCGTGCCACTTTTGGTTTTAGTGTGTGCGTATGCGTTGTTCAAAGGGTTGGCGGACAGGTCGAACTTAATGCCCTTCTTGGCAGCACAAGGCTTGTTTGCGTTGTCATATATCGGCCTGTTGATCAGCTTC
>CAIYWO010000469.1 GCA_903929925.1 uncultured beta proteobacterium
GAGCGTGTCGCACGTGCGGCGGGTCGCTTAACGTTACCCGTCTCTAAAAATGGCGTCATCCAGACAGGTGGCTTCCAATTACATGTACCACCGTAGTTATTTAAGGTCACCGGCGACAAGACAACCGGTACTGCGGAAGATGCGGCGGCAGCGCGCGACAACGGCACAGAGCCTAAGTCTGAGCACATCGCATCGAAGACACGCTGATTAAAGACAAAGCGTGAGCCAGTCGAAATATCAGTCGCAGAGGCAATGACGAACGGACCGTTTCGCTTCGCCAAGTCGGCGAACGTCGCACCTTCAAACAAAATCTCATCGTAGAGTTGCGCAGCAAGCTCGGATCGGCCCCACCCATTTGAAGACAGACTAGGCCAATAAAGCGGATTCAGCACACGAGAAACAATTTCGCCCTGAACATCCCGCTTTAGGAAGCGTTTCTCGTATTCATCAAACAGCCTTTCACCATACAGAGCATAGGAGAGTGCCGTAAAGCTACCACCAGACACCCCGGTGATGAGCCCGACGCTGTCTAGCAAACGTATTTTCTTACCCTTGGGTCCGATAATCTCGGTATTGCGCAAGAATTCCAATACACCGAAAGAAAACGCTGCGGCGCGTGTGCCCCCACCAGAAAAAGCCAACACCACGAGGTTCTCTTGATCCTCTGCCCGAGCGTGCATGGTCTCAAAGCGATAGCCTGCGTTTTCATCGACCGACGTGACAGGCTTATTAATGGGGCGCGACGCACAACCTGCAAGTACGACAATAGAAAGAAACAATGAAAAAAATTTAATGGATGTCATGAAAGGCAAAGTGAAAAGCAATAGGGGCATTACGGACTTCGTCGAAACCATAGCAGAGAAAGAAGAAATGCCAACAATACAAAGGCAAAGCTTGCTGCACCAAAGAGAGAGGTGATTTCTGTTTCGCGTCGCTCTAGCGAAAACTTACTAGACAAATGCTGATACACCTTTGTTAGATCGCTTGAATTCTCAGCACGGAAAAACTCCGCCTCAGTAATACCTGCAATCGCCTGCAATGCCCGTTCATCAACCTGTGCATAGAAGTTATTGCCTCCCCAGCCAGGAATAAATCCACCGGATGTTCCAAACGCAACGGTATACACGCGTACGCCCCGCTCTGCTGCTTGCTTGGCCGCTGCGAAGGGATCAGGACCGTGTGTACGACGGCCATCTGAAATCAAAATAATGGCACCATTGCTATAAGATCCCGGGGGCACTGCAGCACTAGGGCGATTTTTACTGACAGGTGGCGGTGCCTTAGCCAATGGTAAGGGTGCCCCGTCTTCCCAAGCGCCAAAATTCGCCCCATAGATGGTCGCTTGCAAGTCGACGCCCGACTCAGGTAGTAAGGTCGCAAGCGAAAGTAACAAACCGCTTCCCGTCGCAGTACCCCGTTGCAGTCGAAAGCGATCTATTGCCTCTAATAAGGCATCTCGGTTGTCAGTGATTTGCTGTACGACTTGGGCAGTGCCTGCAAAAGTGACGACACCCACGCGAATGTTATTTGGCAATTCTCGTAAGAATTCTTTAATTGTTTGTTGTGCTGCCTGGATGCGATTAGGTTCCACGTCCTCTGCCAACATGCTACGCGATACGTCAACCGCCAAAACAATCGTCATATAGTCTGCCGGCAAGGTGACCTGCATAACAGGTCGCGTCAAGCCAAAACAGGCGATCATCAATCCAATCCAAAGCAGAGCGGGTGGCGTGTGGCGTCTCCAAGCCCCTCGAGGCCCCAGCGCCTGACGCACCATCGCTACGTTTGAAAAAACCACCGCCTCCCGGCGTTTTCGACGCAGCAGCCATACGTAGCCCAATGGCAAACATGCCATCACGGCAAAGCACCAAAAAAATTCTGGCCAAATAAAGCGCATAAGCCTAGTCTCGGCGGTATGATAAATCACACTTTATCACCGCTTGCGGGAATTGAGTCCGTTATGAAACGAACCGCACTATACAGCCGTCGTTTAGACTCCTTGTCAAAGCAAGAGGAGCCCAGCTCGGACTCGTCACGGGACCAACACCGTACTCTAAGTCAAAAAAAACGCCACCGAATAGGTCGGCGGCAATTAGAGCGCACGTTGATTCTTTCCCTAGGTATCTTGCTGGGCATTGGTGCAGTTTTGGGTTTTAACCATCAAAACCAAGCCCTAAATGCCTTAACGCAAGAGCAAATCGACGCGGCGGTATTGCATA
>CAIYWO010000470.1 GCA_903929925.1 uncultured beta proteobacterium
CGGCGCTCAAGGTGGCATCGGCTATGCAACTGAATACGCCGGGAGCGCGGTCCGTGATCTACCGATCGACGGCCGACTCACTCTTTGTAATATGTCTATTGAATTTTCCTGCAAGTACGGTTTTGTCGCTCCAGATGAAAAGACCTTTGAGTATCTGAAAGGTGCAGAGTTTTCGCCGAAGGGCGATGCTTGGGAGAAAGCAACAGCATACTGGCGCACCCTCAGAACCGATGATGCTGCGGTCTTTGACAAAGAAGTCACAATAGATTGCAACACTCTGGAACCACAAGTCACATGGGGAATTAGTCCTCAGCAGGTCGGCAGTATTGGTGCAGCTGTACCTAGCCCAGGCCAAGCCGCTGACAAAGAGGCCAATGCGCTCGGTGAACGCGCCCTGACTTACATGAAGCTGCATGCAGACGAACCTATTCGCGGCACCCCAATCGACGTTGCCTACATAGGCTCGTGCACGAATGCTCGCCTCACCGATTTACGTGCTGCGGCACAGATCTTGAAAGGTCGCAAGGTGAAAGCCGGTATTCAGGCGATTTGTGTCCCGGGTTCTAGCCCGGTTAAACGCGCAGCTGAAGCCGAAGGCCTTGACAAGATTTTTAAAGACGCCGGCTTTGAGTGGCACGAATCCGCTTGTGGATTTTGTGGACACATCGGAGATAATCGCTTTGCTGACTTGCGCGTGATCAGCACGACAAATAGAAACTTTGAGTCTCGGCAAGGGCCCAAGACACGTACGCATCTTGCCAGTCCGGCGACGGTGGCGGCCTCAGCCATCATGGGTTGTATCGCAGACGCTAGGGAGTTGGGCTAAACATGGAAGCACTGCAGCGCGTTACAGGGGTCGCAGCACCCTTCATGCGTATCAACATCGATACAGATCAAATCATTCCTGCACTTTTCCTGGGAGGGACTGATGCCAAAGGTTATGGCGCGCATCTCTTTCATGGCTGGCGTTTTTTAGCGGACGGCTCACCTAACCCAGAATTCATTTTGAATCAAAGTCCATTTGATCATTCCCAGGTTTTACTGGCAGATCGAAATTTTGGCTGTGGGTCCTCGCGTGAACGTGCTCCGAAGGCGCTCAGGGAGTTTGGGTTTCGTGCGGTGATTGCGCCCTCGTTTGGCGGTATATTTTTTAATAACTGTTATCGAAACGGCATCGTCCCGGTCGAGCTTCCAATTGAGCAAATAAAAGAGCTCGTCTCAGAGGTGGAGATGAGCTCAGGTCAAGCGCAAATCACTGTCGATTTAGAGGGGCTCTGTGTCAGCACGGCCAGCGGCAAACGCTTTAGCTTCACCGCTCCGCCAGCGCTGCGAGAAATGTTGTTGCAAGGTCTCGACGAGATCTCGCTGACGCTCTCAAAGTCCGAGTCAATCGAACGATTCAGAACTACTGATCGTGCCAACCGGCCGTGGGCTTACTCGGTTTGACTACTTAATCAATCGGTCCGTTGCAATACGCGCACCTTCAGCCAGTGCGCGTAGCTTGGCCCACACAACATCGGTCGCAACACGTCCCATTCCTGCTGACGTGTCAAAGCCACAATCGGTCCCGGCTAAAACTCGTGTGGGATCGCCGACATCTGCGGCCACTCTCTCAAGACGCTCAGCAATCACCTCTGGATGCTCGACAAAGTTCGTCAATACATCGATCACACCAGCAACGATTACCTGGTTGTCTTGTAGGGGTTGCTCGCGCAAGACCTTCATTTCGTGAGCGTGTCGTGCATTCGCAAAGGGCAGTACAAAACCACCAACCTTCGTCTGCCGTATGACCGGCCATATCTTGCGCAGCGGCACGTCACAATCATGGGGCCCTTCATAATTCCCCCAGCACACATGCATACGAACACGGTCTTGCGGAATATTGCGCAGTGCCACATTGATAGCTGAAACGACACGCTCAATAAAGCCTAAAAATTTAGCATCCGACTCATCGTGATAGGAGACATGTCGTTCCAGAGCCAGGTCGGGGCAATCGATCTGCAGAATAAAACCATTATCAACAATCGCCTCGTACTCTAGGCGCAACGCTTCAGCTAAGGCAGCGAGATACGCTTCTTCTGTGTCGTAGTACTCATTTTTACAGGCTGACGCAATGATCCCTGGGGACGGGGCCGTCAAGAATGCCTCTGTAAATGTCTTTTCCTTTCTCGCATTAAGCGTGGCACGGAAGTCACGCGCCTCAGAGGCCGCCAAGTCGGGATCGATATAGCGAACTTCCCCGGTCACCCGCGGAGGTAAGAAGTTGCTGACGGCAACCTTGCCGCCAGACTGCTGTTCCAGCATTTTCTTAAATTCTGGATAGCGCTCAACATCACCACGAGAAAAGCGCTTCCATGTCCCACCAAAGCCGGACATGCGTCGTTGCACATACAAAAAGAATCCTTCCCTCTGCTGCTCGCCATTGTTGCCAACGTCGATACCGTTAGCGAGCTGTAGATCCACGGCAGTTTGCATGGCTTGATGGCCAAGCGACTCAAGTGCTGCGGAGTCTACTGCAGACCCGTTGGCACGATCCGCGTACAGTTGCACCAGTTCGAGCGGGCGCGGAAGACTGCCAGTGTGTGTTGTAAGAATTCTTTTGCTGCTCTGTTGCATGATGTTATTGAAGCTTTATGTTGTTATCTTTGATCACTTTACCCCAGTATGCCGTTTGATCCACAAGCCATTTCTGCATTTCGACAGGGGTGTAAGGAACACTTTCAGAGCCAAGCTCTACAAAGCGCTTTTGCACCTCAGGTTTCGCCACGACTTTCATAATGTCTGCGTTAATCTTGGCCACGATCTCTGGTGGAGTGCCTGCTGCAGTGACAACTCCTTGAAACGAACCCGTGACAAAGTCTGGCGACCGTTCAGCGATCGTCATAGTGTCGGGAATCTGCCCAAAGCGCTTTGGGCTAGCTACAGCGATTAACTTGAAGTTTCCCGACTTCACCATTGGGTAAGTAGCTAAAAAGCTATTCAATGTGGAGTCAATCTGACCGCCAGCCAAATCGCTCACAACTTGAGCGCCGCCTTTGTACCCAATAAAGTTGTACTCAAAGCCAAGGCTCTTGCTCAAGACAACACCAGCCAAATGTGTAGACGTGCCTAGGGTTACACCGATGCTGACAGGATTCTTTTGAGCCTTCGCGTACGCAATAAACTCATCGAAAGTCTTAACTGGCATCTGATTCTTAACCACTAAAATATGTGGCGAATAAGCGATGATTGCGACCGAGGTCAACTCCTTTGCTGGGTTATAGGTCATCTTGTCCATCAAGCTTGGTGTCATGGTCAAGATACTTAGATCAGCGACAAGCATGGTGTAGCCATCTGGCTTTGACGCAGCCACGTATTGCCCACC
>CAIYWO010000471.1 GCA_903929925.1 uncultured beta proteobacterium
AACGGCGTGCCTAAGCATGGCTTTGCCGGCAAGCAGGCGATATTGCTTGGGGACGTGGGCATCCTTTGCTCTGAGCGCGCGCGCTCCAACCCCTGCGGCAGGCACAAGGGCAATCAGGCGATCTTGGCGTTCTGAGGATTCTGTACGGGTCATATGCGCTTGATTTTATAATTAGTTGTCTGACCGTGCCCACCTGGCGCGCGCGCCCTTCTCTGGCTGGTCCTGAATGTCTGTTGTAGCACCCTCTATTTCTGCCTTACTGGCCGCCCTGAAGCCTGGCCAACGCTATACGCATCCTACGCCCCCCGGCTCTGGTGACGCGTGGTTACTCACAGAATTAGCCCTCGCGGCCGGCAAACCAATTGTCGTGCTGACAGCCGAGCCGCTCGAGTCGCAAAGGCTAGCCGAAGAAATCCCGATTTTCTCAAGCACGCTGCGTGTGCGTCCCCTGCCCGACTGGGAGACCCTACCGTATGACAGCTTTTCTCCGCACCAAGACCTGATCTCCGAGCGTCTGCGTACGCTCCACGCCCTGATGCTGGGTGAAGTCGATGTCTTAACGGTTCCGATCACCACGGCACTTTACCGTCTAGCTCCCCCAAGTTTTTTAGCGGCCTACACGTTCTCCTTCAAACAAAAAGACAAGCTTGATGAAGCTGCGTTACGCGAGCAACTGATGCTCGCCAATTACGCGCATGTCTCGCAAGTCACGGCACCTGGCGAGTTCTGCGTACGCGGCAGCCTAATCGATTTGTTTCCGATGGGCTCAGTCGTACCCTATCGCATCGATTTGTTCGATGATGAGATTGAATCGATTCGCGCCTTCGATATCGACACCCAACGAAGCCTATACCCCGTAGGATCCGTACAGCTGTTGCCGGGTCGCGAATTCCCGATGGACGAACCGGCGCGCAATCATTTCCGTGCGCAATTTCGGGAAGTCTTTGAGGGCGATCCCTCACGCGCGCTGCCCTATAAAGACATGGGCAACGGCATCCCCTTTGCAGGCGTCGAGTACTACCTGCCCTTGTTCTTTGAACAAACAGCGACACTCTTCGATTACCTAAAGCGAGACACCTTAGTCGTCACGCTAGGTGATATTGACGATGCCATGCGTCGCTTCACGCAAGACACTGCAACGCGCTACAACTTTCTCAAGAGTGATCGCGAACGACCTGTCTTGCCACCCGAAGCCTTATTCCTGCAAGGCGAAGCTCTCTTCGAACATCTCAAGTCTTTTGCACGTCTGGCGCTCACCGAAGGCGAGAACCACCCGGATTACACACGCGCGCCAGATATCGGCGTATCGCGTCGGGCGGAAGATCCGCTCGCTAAATTACGCGCGCTCTTAGATCGTCCAGCACAAACGACGTCGACCAAGCCAGCACGGATTGTTCTGTGTACAGACTCGCACGGAAGACGCGAAACCATTTTGCAGATGCTCGGTGAACATGGGATTGCGCCAGACGCGCAGACCGAGTCTGTCGCAGAATTTCTGTCACAAGATTTGCACTTTGGCATTACAGTTGCACCACTCACAACCGGCTTTACGCTCACGCATGACGCGCTGACCTTTCTGACCGAGAGCGATCTCTACCCAGGACACGGCACAACAGCCCGCCGCGGCAAGCGTGACCAGGAACGTGCCAGCGATGTACAAGCAATGGTGCGCGATCTCTCTGAGTTACGTGAAGGGGATCCTGTCGTACACGCTCAACACGGCATCGGCCGCTACCACGGCCTGGTTAACCTTGATATGGGCGAAGGCGAGATGGAGTTTCTCCACCTTGAGTACGCCAATCAAAGCACCCTTTATGTGCCCGTTTCGCAACTCAATGTCATTGCACGCTACAGCGGCAGCGACCCAGAGACTGCACCGCTGCACCTCCTGGGCTCCGGACAATGGGATAAAGCGCGACGCAAAGCCGCACAACAAGTGCGTGATACGGCCGCGGAGCTTTTGGATTTATATGCCAAGCGGGCCGCACGGCAAGGCTTTGCCTTTAAGTTGCCGCTAGGCGATTACGAACTCTTCTCTGAAGGGTTCGGCTTTGAAGAAACCGCGGATCAGGCGGCAGCGATCCAGTGTGTGATCGCCGACATGACCTCGGGCAAACCGATGGATCGCCTGGTGTGTGGTGATGTGGGCTTTGGCAAAACCGAAGTTGCCCTACGCGCAGCGTTTTTGTCGATCGCCAATGGCAAGCAAGTGGCCTTGTTGTGTCCCACCACCTTGCTCGCCGAACAACACGCACAAACCTTTGCCGACCGCTTCGCGGATTGGCCCGTCAAGGTCGTTGAGCTGTCGCGCTTTCGCTCGGCCAAAGAAATCAGCAGCGCAATTGATGGGATTCGTGACGGGACAATCGACATCGTCATTGGCACCCACAAAATCCTGTCGAAAGATGTCAACTTCAAACGGCTCGGCCTTGTCATCATCGACGAAGAACACCGCTTCGGCGTGCGCCAGAAAGAGGCGCTCAAAGCCCTGCGCGCTGAAGTCGATGTGCTGACGCTGACGGCGACACCGATCCCCCGCACGCTCGGCATGTCCCTTGAAGGCATCCGCGACTTCTCTGTGATTGCGACCGCACCACAAAAGCGGCTTGCCATCAAAACCTTTGTGCGCCGTGAAGACAACAGCACCATGCGCGAAGCGCTCTTGCGCGAACTCAAGCGCGGCGGCCAAGCGTATTTCTTACACAACGAAGTTGAGACTATCCACAATCGTCGCGCACGCCTCGAAGAGCTCGTGCCCGAAGCGCGTATCGTCGTGGCGCACGGACAGATGGGTGAGCGCGATCTTGAACAAGTCATGAAAGGCTTCTACCAGAAGCGTTTCAACGTCTTACTGTGCACAACGATTATTGAAACCGGCATTGACGTGCCGAGCGCAAACACCATCATCATTCACCGCGCTGACAAATTCGGTCTGGCGCAACTCCACCAGTTACGTGGTCGAGTCGGACGCTCGCATCATCAGGCCTACGCCTACCTCATGACCCCTGGTGAAGACGCCATCACCAAAAACGCCAAAAAGCGTCTCGAAGCGATTCAGGCCATGGAAGAGCTGGGCTCCGGCTTTTTCCTGGCGATGCACGATCTTGAAATCCGTGGCACAGGAGAGGTACTGGGCGAGTCTCAGTCCGGCAATATCCATGAGATTGGCTTCTCGATGTACAACGACATGCTCAACGAGGCGGTGCGCGCCCTTAAAGCAGGAGTCGAGCCAGATCTGGATGCACCATTCAGTGCGGGGTGCGAGGTGAACTTGCATGCACCTGCCCTGCTGCCTTCTGATTACTGCGCAGATGTACACGCCCGGCTGTCCCTCTATAAACGGCTGTCGAACGCCACCGATGAAGACGGTCTGATCGCTATCCAGGAAGAACTCATCGACCGGTTCGGCAAACTGCCCGAAGCGGGTCGCACCTTGATCTCCACCCATAAACTGCGCTTGCTCGGGTTGCCACTCGGGATTCAGAAGATCGACGCCAGCGAGTCCCAAATTCTGCTGCACTTCAAGCAAAATACAACGGTCGACCCACTTCGCCTGATCGAACTGGTACAAAAACAAAAGCATATTCGTTTCGCTGGA
>CAIYWO010000472.1 GCA_903929925.1 uncultured beta proteobacterium
CTCAGCGCTTGCAATGAATATCTACGAACAAGACCTGCCTAAGACAGCCGCCAACTTTACGGCCTTAACCCCCGTTGACTTTATTGTGCGCGCAGCCGAGGTGTTTCCGAATCGGCTTGCGGTGATTCATGGTCCGATTCGACGCACCTGGGCGCAGACCTATCAGCGCTGCATGCAACTCGCTCATGCGTTGCGTGCGTTGGGCGTACAAAAAGGCGATACGGTCACGGCCATGCTGGCCAATACACCAGAGATGGTTGAAAGCCATTTTGGTGTGCCCGCTATTGGTGCTGTGCTCAATACCTTGAACACGCGGCTCGACGCGGCTAGCTTGACCTATATGCTGAATCACGCACAGGCTAAGGTGGTGTTGATCGATCGTGAATTCGCCAAAGTCATGCAAGAGGCGATCTCCAACGCGCAGGTTAAACCGATTGTGATCGACATTGACGATTCACAATATCAAGGCCCGGGCGAGCGGATTGGGTCTCACGAATATGAGTCCTTGATCGCTGTTCAAGCCGAACGCGCTTCACAAGAGCCGATCCATTTTTCGGGTGACGAGTGGGATGCGATAGCGCTGAATTACACCTCCGGCACAACTGGCGAACCCAAGGGCGTGGTGTATTCCCATCGCGGTGCGCAGCTTGCTGCGATCAGCAATATTCTTGAATGGGATTTGCCCAGTCACGCGGTCTACTTGTGGACCTTGCCGATGTTTCATTGCAATGGCTGGACTTACCCCTGGGCGATTGCAGCCCGTGCGGGTGTGAACGTGTGTTTGCGTAAAGTCACACCAGAGGGCGTGTTTAGCGCCATCCGTGATTACGATGTGACTCACTTCTGCGGAGCACCGATTGTGCACAGCATGCTTGTTAATGCGCCGGAGACACTCAAAAAAGACGGCATGAGCAAGCTCAACGGTCGGCGCGTGCAAGCGATGGTTGCCGGTGCAGCCCCTTCGGCTACGCTAATTGAAAGCATGGAAGCCCTGGGCATCACCCTCACCCATGTGTACGGGTTGACCGAGGTCTATGGCCCCTGCACCGTTTGTTCACCGCAGGAAGGTTGGGATGCGTTACCGGTGGCAGAGAGAGCGGTCTTCAATGCGCGACAAGGTGTCCGTTATCACCTGCAAGCTGGGGCTGATGTCCTGAACCCGGAAACCATGCAACCGGTCCCGCGCGACGGAGAAACCATCGGCGAAATCGTCTTGCGTGGCAATATCGGGATGAAAGGCTATCTGCGCAACGCCAAAGCCACCCAAGAGGCTTTCGCCGGCGGCTGGTTCCATACCGGCGATTTGGGCGTGCGCTTCCCCGATGGCTACATCAAAATCAAAGATCGCAGCAAAGACGTCATCATTTCCGGGGGTGAAAACATCTCCAGCATTGAAATCGAAGACGTCTTGTACAAGCATCCGGCCATTATGGCGGTGGCGGTGGTGGCCAAGCCCCATCCCAAATGGGGCGAGACCCCCTGCGCATTTATTGAGCTCAAGCCCGGCGCACAAGTCAGTGCCGAGGACCTGATCAAACACTGCAAACAGCATCTGCCCGGCTTTAAGGTGCCCGGGGCGATTGAATTTGGCGAATTACCCAAGACGTCGACCGGCAAAATCCAGAAATTTGAGCTGCGCAAGCGCTCGGGGGCGGTCAACGCGATTGATGTATAAAATACGGGCAATTCTTTATAGGTAACCCCTGCGCATGGC
>CAIYWO010000473.1 GCA_903929925.1 uncultured beta proteobacterium
AGATCAAAGTGCGTAAATCCCACTCGCCGCAATAAGAAAATCAAATCCTGGGTGATATCACCAACTGCATGCAACTGACCGGTGTAACCGGCTTCTCGTAAGCGTGCCGCCAAAGAGCACGCACGTCCATCGGTGAATTTTCCGAATTTAATGCCGATTGCAGATACCAAAGCATGCGCGCTGAGCCACTCCGAAATTTTTTTATTAAGAGGTGTCTGTGCGCCGTCCACCAGAAACGTCTCGGGCTCAATCAGAACCGTTGCTGTGGATACCCCCAGAGCACGCTCTCCCTGCGCATCAAATAGTTCAACCGTCATATTTATTAATCCTTAGTATTCGGAGCGTCAACCGACAGCAAGTTCAATTGCTTGATCGTTGTCGCCAGTCGTCAAGGCCAGATCACTCACCTGTGCAGCCATTAAAGCCTCGCCCATTAACAAGCTAACAGGTCCGACGATCTCAGGTAGTCCGTCCCTAGCAAGCTCCGATAAGGACATCCGAAAACGAGCACCTATCAAGCTCGCATTCTCGACAACACACACAGGTGTCGTGACCGATTTGCCACCTGTAATCAACTCTTGCGCGATCCGGCCCGCTTGTTTACCGGCCATGTACAACACAACCGTCTGCGCAGCCAGGCTCACTTGCAACCACTCATTGTCCTTGGCGTGCTCTTTGCGTCCGACGCGGGGTGTCACAAACGCTACGCTGCGGGATACACCACGCAGGGTCAAGCTCGCCTGAAGATCTGCTGCTGCAGCACAGGCTGACGTAACACCCGGCACAACCTCCACGGTCAGACCCGCCGTACGACACGCCTCGAGCTCTTCTGACAACCGGCCAAATACCGTTGGGTCACCACCCTTCAGACGCACAACGCGCAAACCACGTTTTGCATAGCCGACAAGGCTGCGACAAATAAAAGCCTGATCGACCGACGTCCCATCGCAACGTTTCCCTACGTTGACCCATATTGCCTCAGGGGCTGCAGCGTGCATCCCATCCACGTCCATGAGTGCATCGTGCAAAACGACTTGTGCCTCGCCAAGCAGACGCCATGCTTTACGCGTCATCAACTCTGAATCGCCGGGTCCTGCCCCGACCAAATAGACAGTCGCCATTTGAGTTAAGCCTCTTCTTCTTGATGTGATGCACCATCGCGTCGTGCGGTTTGGGTGCGAATCGCATCAGCAGCCGTAGAGAAGACCGCCTTACCTAATCGTCCAACTGTCTCTCGGAAGGTTTCTCCAGGGTTGCGTCGCTCGAGGTACGTGTCAAGCATTTGCTCGACCGCGTCTGCAATTTCATCTTCAGCAAAAGCTCGTCCAATAATTGTGCCAAGCGCAGCCGGTGCACCATGGCCAGAGTGTCCGCCCAACAGCAACTGATAGAACGCAGCGCCATCCTTATCAACACCTAAAATACCAATGTGGCCCGTGTGATGATGACCGCAGCTGTTCATACATCCAGAGATCCGCAAATCAAGCGGTCCAATATCTTCCTGGGCATCGAGCTGCGCATAACGTGTTGCGATTTCGTCAGCAATCGGCAACGACCGCGCATTCGCCAGCGCACAGAAATCCCCCCCGGGACAGGCAACCATGTCCCCGACTAGACCGCCCACCGCGTGACCTAATCCTAGCTTTTCCAACTCACAATACAAGGCATACAGATTTGCCTCACGGACGGCAGGCAAGACTAAATTCTGCGCGTGCGTCACCCGCACGAAGCCTTGACTGTAGCGGTCCGCCAAATCAGCAATCGCGTCCATTTCAGCCGTTGTCACATCGCCAGGCGCACGCCCTGCCCCTTTCAAGGCAATTAAGACGGCCGCAAAGCCAAGGTGACGATTCGGCAATCGATTGCGCGCGAGCCAGTTGGTCCAGCGCGTTAAAGGCATTCCAGATAAAACAACATCTTGCTTCGTTAACTCTGTGGCTGGAGTCCAATCGGGCTCGATAAAAGACTGTTTGATCCGAGTAAGCTCGGTAGCAGGCAACTTATGTATCCCGTCTTTTAAATCGGCCCACTCCGTCTCCACGAGTTGTCGAAAGTGCTCAACGCCAACCGCACGCACAAGAATCTTGATGCGAGCTTTTGTCAGATTGTCTCGACGCCCTAATTCGTTATAAACACGCAATACAGCATGCGTGTAGGTCAACAGATCTTGCCACTCAAGTCGGTCACGTAGCACAGGCCCCAGAATGGGAGTGCGCCCTAAACCGCCGCCCACGCGCACGCGAAACGTTACAACGGGATCCACCTCCACCACCTCAAAAGCCAGATCGTGAATTTGTACTAGCGCACGATCCTGTGGCGTACCGGTCAAGGCCACCTTAAATTTGCGGGGTAACAAGGCAAACTCCGGGTGGAAGGTACTCCATTGCCTGAGCAACTCTGCATACGGACGAGGATCGAGGATTTCATCTGGTGCAATGCCAGCTAACGCATCGCTCGTGATGTTGCGCAAACAGTTACCACTCGACTGGATACCGTGCAGTCCTACCTCAGCCAAATCCGCCAGCGCCAGGGGCGTATCGTCGACCGAAATCCAGTTGAACTGTAAGTTTTGACGGGTCGTGAAGTGCCCATATCCTCGATCATATTTTTGCGCGACCCTTCCTAAGGCTCGAAGCTGCTCGCTGTTAAGCATTCCGTACGCGATCGCAATGCGTAGCATGGGTGCGTGGCGCTGTATGTACAGACCATTTTGAAGACGCAAAGGCTTGAGCTGATCGTCGCTCAGCGCACCACTCTTGTTGCGCTTAATCTGGCCGGAAAGTTGCGTGGCGCGTTCTTTTAGACGGGCAATGTCAAATTCATTAGGTTGATACATAGCTGAAATGGAATATCGATATGAGTGGCGCAAGCATAAGACCGTGCTCAAGAGAGCGTCCAATATCCATTTCCTGTATGCATATGCGATTCGGTCATAAGACCAAACAACGATAAGCAAATCACTAATCAATTGTTCCCAGCAGAAAGGGTTTCCCAATACCATCGCATCACCCGATCATCATGCGACTCGATATTCAAACATCATGAAGCTAAGCAAACCAACTCGTCACACAATAGGCGCAGCGATCTTCTTATTACTGATCGGACTCGCTCTCAATAGCTTCTCCGGCCATGCCACAACTGCAATCAGTGCGAGCCAATCCACACCGTCGCTGTAACCCACCGCTTTCGTGCTGAGCCCCCAGCCCTAGATTTCGATTGACTAGGGCTGAGACTAACGCTACATTTTGTGGGTCTTATTGCAACCACCCTCCGCTTGTCGCGCTTTGAAAATCACCGTTGGTCATAAACTGTTCGCCAGTGTCATGCTGGTTGCTCTTCTCGTTATCGGCATGTTTGTCGGACTGACGAGCTGGCATCTACGGCAGGGTTTCTCTTCTTATATCGCCAAAGGCGAACTGAGCGATCAACAAGCCCTGGTTGCCCGACTTGAGGCACTTTACGCAGCCCGTGGTAGTTGGGACTTCCTGCGCACTGATCCCAGCGTCTGGGCAAGCATAGTTAGCCAAAATACAAGCGCGCGGGCACCGATTGGACGCTACGCCCCTGTCTCTGCCTACGAAGACTGTGTCGGCAAACGACCGGGTGATGTGGTTTCACACGAAACACCCCAAGGAAGTGTTCGTGCGGTGTGTCGCCACACGCCTGACGGGCTCGCGGCACGACCTGAGCGACAGGACGCCCAAGATGCGGCCTCGGCAAATCGTCCGCCTCCTCGCTCTCCCGGCGGTCAACTCCCAGGGCTTGCCGGTCGCCTGATCCTCTTCGACACAAACAATCAACGCGTCGCTGGTGCGCCCGTCAGAAACTCCGATATCCTTGTTAAACGACCCATTGGGCCTGCAACCAAGCCCGTAGGGGAGCTTGCCCTGCTTGTGACTGAAGCACCAAGCGGAGTCGAACAAACATTTCTCGATCAAAGCATACAAATTATTCGCCTTGTCGCGGCTTGCGCTTTGATTGTTTCTCTACTTGCCGCCTATCTGCTGAGTAAAAACTTCGTTGAACCTCTGCGCAAAATCACACTAGGTACGCGTCAACTTGCAAGCGGCCAATATCAGACCAGAATCGAGGCCTCAAGAAGCGATGAATTCGGAGATTTAATTCGCGACTTCAATCGCTTAGCCCACGCCCTAGAGCAGCACCAGAGCAATCGGCGTTTGTGGGTCGCACAAACTTCGCATGAATTGCGCACGCCTGTGTCCATTTTGAGAGCGCACATCGAAGCCTTGATAGATGGGGTGCGCACGCCAAGCACCCAGGAGTTCGAAGTCTTACAAAAGGAAATCCTCCATCTCAGCAAGCTGATCGGCGATCTGAATGAACTCGCGCTTGCCGACTCTGGAGCGTTGGCGTTTAAAAAGGAATCTGTCGACCTTCCAGAGTTACTCGTCGACTGTCTTGGCTCCTTTTACGAAAAATACAACAACGCAAAGATCAGCCTGTCAGTGCAGCGATGCGCAGCCGCTCCGGTATTTGGTGATGCGAGTCGACTGCAACAGCTATTTTCGAATCTTCTTGAAAACTCGCTTCGCTACACCTCAGCTGGCGGTAGCGTAGACATTAATTGCTCTCGCACCGGCAGTGCTGTCGTGATCACCTTTGATGACACTCCGCCTGGCGTGGAACCGACTGCGCTCGCCTCGCTGTTTGATCCCTTCTTTCGTTCAAACGAATCGCGCAATTCCAGCGCAAACGGATCTGGTTTGGGCCTTGCCATTTGCAAATCGATTGTGGTCGCACATCAGGGGGCAATCACAGCAAAACAATCCCCGCGTGGCGGCCTAAGAATCGAAATTGTTTTTCCATTATTGGACTCCCGCGCATGAACTCGACCCCTTCGACGATTCTCATCGTTGAAGATGAGGTAGCCCTTGCCGAAATTGTCGTGGACTATCTGAAACGAGATGGCTTTTTATGCATCCACCACACGTCGGGCATTCAGTGCATTGAGACCATCACAAGTCAGTCCGTTGATTTGGTGTTGTTAGACGTCATGCTTCCAGGCCTAGATGGCTTTGAAGTGTGCAAAGCCATTCGCAAGACACTGTCTACACCCATCATTATGCTCACGGCACGTGTCGAGGAAATTGACCGTCTGATTGGTTTAGAGCTTGGTGCAGATGACTACATCTGTAAACCTTTTAGTCCACGAGAAGTGGTCGCTCGGGTCAAAACGGTATTGCGACGCCAGCCGCCCAAAGCCTCATCCGGTCAAAACACCAGCACACCCATCACGCAGGGCATCACCATCGACTCCGATGCGTTCTGCGCTTATATTTTTGGCAAACGACTAGAGTGCACGCCCTCTGAATTCAAACTATTGAGTGCGCTCGCCAGTCGACCGGGCAAGGTTTGGTCACGCGAGCAATTACTCAACGTTTTTAGCGATGAGAAAAATGTCTTTGATCGGACCATCGACAGCCACATCAAGAACATCCGCAAAAAGCTTCTCGTGATCGCACCAGAACAGGACATCATTCAGTCGGTCTATGGAGTAGGCTACCGACTCGAACTCTAACCTCCACAATTTCTCCATTTTTTCTTCAAATTATCTTCACCCTGCGTTCGTATAGTTCTCCTGTCGTTACCCACAGGAGAACTCGAACATGGTCCGCTCTCAACATCGCCGTAAACTTTTACAAGCCACTCTCGCTGGCGTCACCACCCAGCTATCGCCTTTTGCACTTGCCCAGCCAAATGCCGCGGGCTCCTCTACCGGATCAGTAATTGGTCAGGAGGTGGGCGCAAGCTACGTTCGACTATTTCCGAATCTACCGGCCGCCAAATTCGCTGAAGAAGACCTCGTGCGCCTAGCCTGTGGCGATGGCAAAGAGCTAGTTGGCATGTCAGCCGAACCAGAGGTAATCAAGGACAGTCAAGGTAAGCCGCAGCGCGATGCGAACGGCCATTTGATTGTGACGGCGACAGCGGAAAATGAGCAAGATGATGAAGAAAATTTCGGCCTCGCCTCGGGCTACACCTATTTGGGTCAGTTTATTGATCACGATCTAACACTCAATCCGGTCAATCACTTTGGTCCGAGCGTGACAACCTCCACGATGCCGAACTTGCGTAGCGCGGCTTTTGACTTAGACAATATTTACGGTCGTGGCCCGGTCGACCAACCCTATTTATACGCAGCCGATGGGCGCAGCTTGCTCAATGGACGACGCTTGACACGTGCGGGCGTACAAACAAATGCGTACGATCATCCTCGCCTGCAAGGCCGGGCTGTCTTGGGCGATAAGCGTAACGACGAGAATGTCTTGGTGTCACAGATGCACCGCGCCTTTGTCGCATTCCATAACAAAGTTGTCGTGGATCACCCCAAGGCCAGCTTTGAGGAAGTCAGACAAATCGTGACCCAGCATTATCAATGGATGATCTTGACCGACTTTCTACCGAAGCTCGTGGGTACAGCGACCATGTCCGCCTTGTTACCTGACTTCGGAACAGGGGGCAAGGTCACTCGCACGGCGCCACAGCTCACCATCGCGGCACAGCTAGGTCAAGGGCGCTTACCGCTTGAGTTCACCGATGCGGCGTACCGCCTAGGTCATTCGTTAATTCGCCCAGTCTATCGACTCAACACGGAAATGCGTGGCACAGAACAGGAGCGAAGGATCAACCCTGCACTGAGTGGCCGTCGACAAATTTTTGCAGCCTCTGGCAATGCGGGCTTAAATGGATTCCGCGCTTACCCCCCCGAGTGGGCGATTGACTGGAATCTCTATTTTGAAGTCGATCGCAAGCTTGATCTCGCAAGCTTGAATCAGGGCCCAGCACGTGTTCAGGCCGCCTATAAGATCGATACATCACTCGTCAATCCCCTGGCCTTTTTGCCCGAATTCTCTACCCCCGCGGGTCCTGGCTCCTACGCCCGCGATAAGGATGGCAATCCTTTGACAAAAATGGGCAATATCTCAAACTTGGCGCAACGAAATCTGCTTCGCGGTCAGCAACATGCGTTGCCTAGCGGCCAAGACGTCGCGCGCGCCATGGGAATCGAGCCGATTGCAACGCGTGACCTGATGGTCGGTAAGGCCACAGTGGAGGGGCTAGCAGAAAATAAGTCTATCGCCGAGTATGGCGATAGCTTTGCAAACGCTGCGCCACTGTGGTTTTATATTTTGGCCGAGGCGCAATACGCCTGGAATCAGAGAGTAAAAGCGATGGTTAGTGCATCAGACTCAGAGCGAAACGCCGTGCCCACGCCAATGGGGCCGGTGGGCGGACAGATCGTTGCCCAAACCTTCATCGCTTTGATGAAAAACGACCCAAGAAGCATTTTGCATGCGAACTTGGATTGGCGCCCTAGCTATTTGCGTCAGGGCAGGTTTGATATGCCTGCCCTGCTCACCGCGGCCGGTCTAGTCTGATCAACTCAGAAAGACAACCCGCGGTCCGACATCACTTGATCGAAAGACCGCGGCTCTTGGCTACTGCACCCCAACGAGCGATTTCGCTCCTGAGCAAGGTGCCAAACTCCTCGGGCGTCAACGCAGCTGCAGTCAAGCCGTCACTGGTCAAAGTTTTTTCCATTTCTGGGTCTTGTAAGACTTGATTGATGGCCTTGTTCAGTTTTTGCTGGATCGCAACAGGTACGCCTTTCGGGGCAATAATGCCGTGCCAGTTTGTGACTTCATACTTTGGATAACCTGCTTCCATTGCAGTAGGAACATCCGGCAAAGCAGCAAGACGCTTGGGCGTAGTCACTGCAAGCGCTTTGAGCTGGTTCGACTTAACCAAAGGCAGAGTCGAAGCGACCGTTCCAAACACAATGTTCGTGTGACCAGCAACTGTGTCGGTCAAAGCGGGGGAAGTCCCTTTGTAAGGAACATGCAAAAGGTTGATGCCGGCCGTTTCGTTGAAATACTCGGTCGCTAGCTGAGTGATACTGCCAGTCCCAGAGGTGGCATAGCTGTATTTACCTGGACTAGCCTTAGCAAGTGCCACCAACTCTTTCAAGGTCTTTGCTGGGAAGTCCTTATTTGTCGTGATGATGAACGGTCCGCGTGCGAGCAGCGCGATGGGCGTCATATCAGTGCCAGAGTCAAACGGCAACTTATAAAAACTTGGGTTCACGGTGTAGCTCGCAGCTGACAAGAACAGCGTGTATCCGTCTGGTGCAGATTTAAGTGCAATTTCAGCACCTAAGTTACTGCCAGCACCAGGCTTGTTCTCTACGATCACGGGCTGCCCGAGCACAGGTGCCAACTTTACGGCCACCAGACGCGCGATCAGGTCAGAGCCTCCGCCTGGGGCAAAGCCTACGATCAGCCGGATGGGCTTGTTTGGATAATCAGCTTGGGCAACTGCAGAAGAACCGACAAGCGAGAGTCCAGCAAACAGCCCCGTCAATACAGAGAGTTTGGCTGCTTTGGCTAAGTGGCGAACAGAGCGAATCATAAAGGTTTCCTTGAAGTATTTGAACCTGATCCAAACGATACAACGACCCCACTAAGATTACTAGCCCCGTTCACAAACCTCGCTTTTACTTGACAGCTTGTTATAACAAGATAACACTACCCCAGAGATTAATGAAATCTACCGCCAGAAGAGAAACCGAGCAACGAACACTTTATTAGATGAGTAAAAATGACTCAACTTCAGGACCTCGCCACCGTCATCCGCAGCAAAAATGCCGGCCCGCTTACCCTATCACTTGACCTGATGTTCCCGAGCGAAGAAAGCTATCAAATCGCCCTTCGCTCGCAATCGCTCACAGCAGAAGCGATTGGACGTCTGTACGACACAGCCCCCGAAAAAATCTCAGTCACTTCTTACGATGCGGCGCGAGCAATCAAAATCGCCATGCCTCGGAAAATCGTTTCAGGTTCACCAGGGGATCGGGATGTATACGGAGCCCAACAACACGTCCCTCTTCTTGGATTAGAACTATGAGCGCAGTTCAGGCACTTCTAAAACGTCGCCCAAATACTTTACGTGTGTTGTCTGCATCCGGTCAGCTGGGCTACGGTATTCCGCATAAAGCACTCGCCGCCGGTCTCGCCCGAAATCCAGATTTCATCGGCTGTGACATGGGGTCCGTAGATCCAGGCCCCGCCTATCTTGGGTCTGGCGAGATGGCCACAAGCCCTGCGGTAACGAGGGGCGATCTCGCTGCCGTCCTGAC
>CAIYWO010000474.1 GCA_903929925.1 uncultured beta proteobacterium
AGCGATTCATACGGATACGTTAAATGAGTCGGGCTTTGTTGAGGCAACCTTAGATGCAATCAAAGGTCGTGTGATTCACACCTACCACACCGAGGGTGCGGGAGGCGGACACGCACCAGACATCATTCGTGTCTGTGGTGAACGCAATGTCTTGCCGTCCTCGACCAACCCAACGCGTCCGTTCACGATCAATACGTTGGATGAGCATTTAGACATGTTGATGGTTTGCCATCATCTCGATGCATCGATTGCGGAGGACATTGCGTTTGCCGAAAGTCGTATCCGTCGTGAGACCATTGCGGCTGAAGATATTCTGCATGACATTGGTGCCTTCTCAATGATCTCGTCAGACAGTCAGGCGATGGGTCGTGTGGGTGAAGTCATCATGCGTACCTGGCAGACCGCTCATAAAATGCGCGAGCAGCGTGGCTCGTTAAGCGAAGCAGGATTCTCGGATCCCTCGACAAGCGATAACGCGCGGATTAAACGCTACATCGCGAAATATACGATTAATCCTGCTATTACACATGGCATGGCACATGAAATCGGTTCAATCGAAGTAGGCAAGTGGGCAGATTTGGTTTTATGGCGCCCTGCGTTTTTCGGCGTGAAGCCATCGACAGTGATCAAGGGCGGCCAGATCGCCATGGCGGCGATGGGCGATCCCAATGCGTCGATCCCTACGCCTCAGCCGGTTCATTTCCGTCCTCAGTTTGGTGCGGCGCATAGTGCAATCGCAACGAGTTGCATTACTTTTCTGTCGGGTGCTGCGGTGCACAGAGGCTTGCCTGCCGAGCTTGGCTTGCGCCGACAGATTGCGACAGTGCAAGGGATTCGAACTATAACGAAATCGGATATGAAGCTGAATGCGGCGATGCCAAAAATCACGGTGAGTCCGGAGAACTACAAAGTTTACGCGGACGGTGTGTTGTTGGATTGCCCTCCCGCGAAAGTGCTGCCAATGGCGCAGCGCTACTTTCTGTTTTGAGGGGGTGGGATGGCCATCACGTTAACAACTAAGCGGTCGGGTTGTGATCCGACACTTGTCCAAGAGTCTAAGGCATGGCCACAGCCCTGGCCCGTGTTGTCTCTATCGCTCGAGGACAGGCAGCGTTCCAGGCTAGCTGCAATGCTGCCTAATGGGCGTGCCGTCGCGGTCATTCTGGCTCGAGGTGAGCAGATGCAGCACGGCGATGTCCTGTGCGGCGAGCAAGGTGAGCGCGTTTTAGTGCAAGCGGCTGTGCAGGAGCTCATGCAGGTTAAAGCGGGCAACATGTATGAGCTGATGCGTTTGGTCTATCACCTTGCTAACCGGCATGTGCGCGCAATGCTCAAGGCAGACGCGGTGTTGATTGAGCCAGATGCTGTGCTGGCGGAGATGGTGCGCGGTCTTGGTGGTTCTGTGACGCTGGTGCAAGAGCCTTTTATTCCAGAAGGCGGTGCCTATGCTAGCGGCCACGGGGGTGGAGGGCACCACCATCATTCGCATCCGGATGAATGCGGCTTAGAGGCGCATGACCAGGCGATGGGTAATCTCGGCGAGGAGCTTTCGATTGCAGCGCATGCACGCAACAAACGCTGACGCCATTCTTGGTGCACTGCATCTGGCAAGCCCTGCGCTGCCAGTCGGTGGCTTTGCTTACTCCCAGGGCCTAGAGCAGGCGATCGAAGATCGCTGGGTCACAGATATGGAGACTGCATACCATTGGATTCGGGACGGGTTGGTATTGAACCTGGCGAGACAGGAGTTGCCTTGGTGGCTCACCTGTTATGTGGCTGCCGGCAGTCAGGAGTGGGCGCGCGTCGTTGAGGTGAATGCGTATTTACGTGCGTTGCGTGAAACGCATGAGTTCAGACTCGAGTCGGTACAGATGGGGCATTCGATGGCAAAACTGTTTGCCCAATGGCCGCAAGGACAATCTTTAGCTGCGCTCACTGAGATTGTTTGGGTGTATCCCTCAGCCTATGCAGCACTTGCTGCTGTGTCGGGCGTTAGTCGCGATCTTGCATTGTCTGCTTACCTATGGAGTTGGGTTGAAAATCAAGTGCTTGCGGCTGTCAAATCAATTCCGCTTGGGCAAATTGAAGGCCAGACCCTCTTGCATCGTTTAAAAGCGGACATCATCGTTGCGATGCGGACTGCGGAGGGCGTTGTACCAGAGGAGTCTGGTTCAGCAGCGTTTGGCTTGGCGATCATCAGCGCAAGGCACGAGACGCAGTACAGTCGATTGTTTAGAAGTTAAGAGAATAAGGAAGATTCATGCAAAGCTCTAACCCCCTGCGTGTTGGTATCGGCGGTCCAGTCGGCTCTGGCAAGACGACTCTTGTCGAGGTCTTGTGTAAACGTATGCGTGACCAGTACAAAT
>CAIYWO010000475.1 GCA_903929925.1 uncultured beta proteobacterium
CGGATCGAGCGCCAGTGCGCGCGCCAGTGCGACACGCTTGATCATGCCACCCGACAAGTCCGACGGCATCAACGCCGCGTCGCGCTCAGTCATCCCCATCCAGCTCAAGCGCATCAGCACCACATCGCGAATCAAAGACTCAGGCAAATGATGCAACTCGCGCAAGGGCAAGGCGATATTATCGAATACCGGCAAGGCCGAGAACAGTGCACCCGCCTGAAACAGCATGCCCCAGCGATGCGTCAACGCAATACGATCCTGCCCTGTGTAGTCGTGAACAGGTCGACCGAAGACTTTTACGACGCCGCTGCGCGGATGATCGAGCCCCAGAATCTGCCGCAACAAGGTGGTCTTACCAGAGCCAGAGCCGCCCACTAAGGCGAGGATCTCTTTGGGATAGATGTCGAGGCTCAAGTCCTGATGCACGACGTGTGTGCCAAAGGCGGTCGTGAGATGCTGCACCGAGATAATGGGGGCCACTGTCATATGTTCATCTCGTTAAACAAGATGGCATACAAGGCATCGATCAGGATCACACCTGTAATGGCGGTCACCACCGAGGCAGTCGTCCCACGCCCCAGGCTTTCAGTATTCGGTTTGATGCGCAAGCCAAAATGACACGCCACCAGAGCAATCCAAACACCAAACGTGACGCCCTTAATCACACTGATCCAATAGTTCTTGATTCCGATAGCATCTGGCAGCTGGCCGAAGAACCACTGAATCGTCAGTCCTAGCTGTAATTTAGCCGCCAGCATCCCGCCAATCAATGCAATAGCATCGGTCCAGAGCACTAACAGTGGCATCGCAATCGCTAGGGCGATCACACGCGGCAAAATCAAGCGCTGTCCGTGCGAGATCCCCATGACTTCCATCGCATCAAGCTCTTGCGTCACGCGCATCACACCAATCTGCGCCGTGATGGACGAGCCTGAGCGACCCGCGACCAGAATTGCCGCCAGAATCGGCCCCAGCTCTCGTACGGTTGCAACGCCCAGCAGCTTGACGATGAACTGCCCCACCCCAAACACCGCGAGCTGCTGCGCAGAGAGATACGACAACACGATACCGATCAGGAACCCGACCAGTGCGGTGATGCCGAGCGCCTGCGCGCCCACGCGATACACCTGCGCCGAGATTTCGCGCCAAGGCCCGCGTGAGGGTCGCAACATAAAACGACCCAAATCAACCATGAACTCGCCGAGCATCCTCAGTAGGCCCAGCCCATGCTCCGCCGCGACAAACATGCCAAACCCAATGCTGCGCACCCAACCTAGCAAATCGGTTGGTTGCGCGGCAGGTGACGGTTCAACGGGATATTCAGCCAGCACATCAAACAGGGCACGCTGGCTATCGGTGAGTTGGATGCCTGCGGGCAACTTCGCGCCCCAACGCTTCCAGAGCAATTGCGCGCCCACGGCGTCGAACTTGGCAATACCGGTCAGATCCCAGCCCATGTTGGGTTGCACCCGAGCAAGTAACGCTTGGCGCCGCTCGACTTCACCCGAAGCGGCAAGCGCTTGTACGTTCCAGTCCCCGCTCAGACGGCAGAGTTTGTCGTCCAAGACGACCAACCTGTCTGCCTGCGAAGAAGTCGAACTAAGCGTCATGCAAAGGATACGGAATCCATAAAGTACCCCCATCATAATTCACCCCGTAAAATCAGGTGATGACAATCGATTCAACCGCTACGATCCCGTTTCCTGCGCCCGACACATTTCGTGACAGGCTCAGTGCGTTGTTGCCGGAATTTCAAGCAGTGCGCTGGGTAGAAAGCACCGGCTCGACGAACAAGGATCTGGGGGATTTGGCGCGGACGATGGGGAGTGCTTTTGCCACCGCTTCTGCCGACCCTTGGCCGCGCTTGCTTGGCGCCCACCTGCAAACAGCGGGCAAAGGCCGTGCTGCACGCCCCTGGCATAACACCGCAGGCGAGTGTCTGATGTTTTCTTGTGGCTTTGCTCCAAAAATTGGTGCGGGCGAGCTTCCAGGTATCGCACCAGCACTCGGCGTTGCCAGCTGCCTGGCCTTGCGCAGCGTCCTCACCCCGTTACTGGGTGCGCGCGCTGCCCATCAGCTCACCCTCAAATGGCCAAACGATCTGCAATGGAAGGGCGCCAAGCTCGCTGGCATTTTGGTGGAAACCGCGCCGTCGGTTAAACCACAACAACCTCTGCTTATGATCGGCATGGGGCTCAATCTATCCGGTGCTGCAGCGCTGTCGGCAGAGCTCACCCGTCCGGTCGCGGACCTTTCACAGATTCTAGCGGGCCACGCCGTTGATCCCATCGCGCTCGTCGCCACACTCGCACACGCTTGGCAGCGCACCCTGCACGATTACGCCGCAAACGGGTATGCTGCTTTTGCGCCACGCTACCAGGAAGTCGACGGACTACTGGGTGAGCATGTCGATGTGATCGATCAGGGCAAACTGCTACATACTGGCATTGCTTGCGGCACTGATTCCATTGGTCGCTTAAAGATCGAGACCGTATCTGGCATCTTGCCCATTCTGGTGGGTGACGTTTCGATTCGACCCCGCACTCCAACCCGCTCAAGCCCGACGAGGGACGCATGATCATTTTGATGGATGTCGGCAACACGCGTATCAA
>CAIYWO010000476.1 GCA_903929925.1 uncultured beta proteobacterium
GCGTGATTGAACCACTTTAGAAATTCCGCCATCTCAGCGTCTAAGAGTGATGCCGCTGGCGCTTGATAGTGGACCGTTTGACGATGCAGAGGTCCGGACACGACCTGCATCGCGCCAAGCGCATCATCGCGCCACGCTCCAACTTTGATTTTTGCGAGCCCGCTGTAGCCAGTTGGAAACAAAGCCGCATGCCAGCCAAAGAGTCGCTCGGCAGTCAACGGCATGCGGTGGCGCTGGGTCGCATCCAGCACCATATCCACCACGCCCTCAACCTTTCGATCTGTCGACGCCAAGCCACCAACGTCCACTCCTAGACGGCGCGCAATTGAAGAGCGCACTGAGTCAGCATTGAGTATTTCACCCTCGATTTCGCTGGTGTTGAGCACGTCTTCGGTCAAGATTCGCAATAAGGCTTGATCGCGTAGATCTAGTCCTAGGTCGACCATTCTGCCTAACAAGTAACCCTGGGCCCTGTGCACTTGCGCAAGCAATGTCGCCAACCGCTTGGTGTCAAACACCCATTGCGGCCAGTCGCTTTGCTGCCAAATATAGGCTTTATCTCCGCTTTGCATGCGGAGATTATGAGGCCTATTCTCCGCAGGGTCAAGGAGACAGGTTTATGCTAACCACCAATCCAGCCATACCCTAGAACCGAGCACCATGAACATCGCCAAGCCGTTTTTACTCAGAGCACGCAGCCATCCGCACTTGAGCGCTGTAACGCACCACGGGCGGACCGTGTCTTATGGTGAGTTGGCCACGCGCATCCTTGGGCTCGCAGCAAGCCTGCAGCACACCCGCGGTCTAAAGCCAGGCGCTCGCGTCCTACTTTGTATGGAAAATCGTCGCGAATTTCTTGAAGTACTGTTCGCCTGTTGGGTTGCTGGATTGTGTGCGGTACCGGTTAATGCAAAGCTGCACCCTAAAGAGATCAAACCCATCGCGCTCGATAGCGGCGCAACCCTGCTTTTTACGACCGCTTCGCTCTACCCGGGACTGGCACTTGAGCTTGCCCAGGCCGTCCCTAACTGCCTACTGATCAATGTCGACAACGCACAGTACGAGGTCGATGTGCAAGCGCCGCCGACCACTTGCGCAAGCGTGAACCCTGACGACTTGGCTTGGATCTTCTACACAAGCGGGACCACGGGTGTACCCAAAGGTGCGATGCTGTCCCACAGAAACTTAATGATGATGTGTTTGCAATATTGCACCGACATCGATCAAGTGATCGCTGGGCAAACCATGCTGCATGTCGCGCCGCTGTCGCACGGTTCGGGGCTGTATGCCCTGCCCCATCTGTTTGCAGGTGGGCATCAAGTGATTGAAGACGCTTTTACGACCGATATTGTGTTTGAGTCTTTTAAGCGCTTCCCTGGTGTGTCGATGTTTGCGGCACCAACAATGTTGTCACGCTTAGTGCGTTCGTCTAACGGCATTAGCAATCCGGCAGGCAATCTCTTGACCATCCATTACGGCGGCGGCCCGATGTATGTGAGTGATTTGCTCAAGACTCTCGATCTTTTTGGGCCGAAGCTTTATCAAGTCTATGGTCAAGGGGAAAGCCCAATGACCATCGCAGGTTTATCGAAACAAGACCATGAAGGGTCGTTGGATACGGCACACCTCGCGCGCTTGGCCTCATGCGGCACGGCACGTACAGGCGTCGAGATGCGCGTAGTGGACGAGCACGGCGTAGACGTCCCACCTGGCGAGCTAGGCGAAGTGATCACCCGCAGCGATACCCGGATGCTTGGCTATTGGAATAACCCCAAAGCCACGGCTGCTGCCATACGCGATGGTTGGTTATGGACAGGCGACATTGGCACTATGGACGAGCTCGGCTATCTGACCCTGCGGGATCGCTCTAAAGATATGATCATCCGAGGTGGCAGCAACATCTACCCGCGCGAGATCGAAGAAGTGTTGTTGCGTCACCCTGCCATCGTCGAAGTCTCTGTGATCGGCCGAGAGCACGCAGATCTTGGTGAAGAACCCATCGCTTTTGTCGTGACTCGACCAGAGCACCAAGTCACTAGCGATGAAATGGATGCACTTTGCTTAGAGAACATGGCGCGCTTCAAGCGACCGCGAGAATATGTTTTTGTGGATAGTTTGCCGAAGAACAACTACGGCAAAATCTTAAAAACAGAATTACGAAAGCTACAAAAAGGCGCAGGGAAATAACGCAGAAGATTGGTACAC
>CAIYWO010000477.1 GCA_903929925.1 uncultured beta proteobacterium
CAAGATGTAAACGGCTGGGTGCGTGTGAAGTTGTACAAAGGTAACGTCTATACCGTTTCGCGCGATTCGAAAGACACCCTCTTTGATCAAACCATTGCAACGTTTGACGATGATGGTGGTGCTTACAACCAGGCGGATGCAGCGGGCTTTATCAAGCTCAACGCGTTACGTATGCGTATCGAAGCACGCGCAGGCCGTAAGTAAGTAGGACACACCGCCGACACGCCTGGGTCAACGCAAAGACTGCAAACGATCCAGGCGCTTAAACAGCGCACCTTTGCGCGGCCCCGGAAACACGACTGTGATGCGTACTCCAGACAGCTGGGGGCTGCTTAACAGATTCCACCAAGCTCCGTGAGCACGCGCAATCTCGCGCACGATCGCCAGCCCAAGCCCTGACCCACCCTCTTGGGCCTCAGGGGACCGATAGAACGCTTCAAACACGCGCTCCTGCTCCTGGGCCAAAATACCCGACCCGTTGTCCTCAACCGAAAATGTAGGTGGCGTGGACGTCACAATCAGCTTGATCGAATCCGCACCCTTCGCATAGCGCAACGCATTATCGATTAAGTTTGCCAACATCTCGGCCAAGAGAATTGGATCACCTTCGACCCAAACAGGTTGCTCCGGCGCTTCGAGCTGAAGAGAAATGCCCGCTGCTTTTGTCGGCTCAATCCAATCGGCACCAACGGTACGTATCCACTCACATAAATCAAGCAGCACAAAATTATCTTGTGGCCTCACTTCGGGATCAACCCTCGCCAGGATAAGCAGTTGCTTACCCATCCGAATCATTCGATCGGTGACATTTTTTATGCGTTCTGCTCTCTGGCGGATATCGTCAGACAAAGGCTTCGCTAACATCAGTTCAGACTCAAGCTTTAAGCCAGCCAGTGGCGTTTTAAGCTGATGGGCTGCATGCCCAACAAACCGACGTTGCGCCGCAAGCGTATCGCTTATACGGTCAAGCAGGCCGTTCGTATGCTCCACGAGCACCTCGAGCTCACTGGGCAAATTCGGGAGCTTCATGCTGCCGAAATCTTCAGGTGTTCTGGACGCGATGTGCTCAGACAGCTGACTGACAGAGTGCATCCCTTGCCTGACGCCTCGCAACACGACTACGACGAGCGCAATAATCAAGACCAACTGTCCGACAAGCATCAGCCAAATAATGTCCTCTAGCTGCCAGTCTTCAACGTCGAGTTTGTGCGACACGAACCACGTTAGCGCCAAATTGAGGAAGACCAATAAAAGCAATGGAGGTAGTAACCGAACCAGCAGATGCCGACCCAGGCTGTTAGGTGCACCAAACAGCAGAGAACTTGCCGCAGGCCTCGCCGCGCGCTTGCTCATTTAAGAGGAGGCTTCCTCTAGCTCAAGAGAGTACCCAAAACCGCGTACCGTCTGGATCACTACCCCAACGCCCTCTAGGCGTTTGCGCAACCTGTAGATATAGACCTCGACCGCGTTCTCACTAAAGTCAGAATCAATCACGGAGAGTTTTTGAACAATTTGCTGCTTGGTCACAACTTTTTCTGGGCGTAAAAGTAGCATTTCAAGCACGGACAATTCACGCACGGACAACGCCAATCGCTGTCCCGCCGCGCGCAACTCGCGGTTCACACCATCAAATGTCAGTGCACCAAACTCTATCAGCGACTGTGCGTTGCCGTGGTGTCGTCTTGCCAAGGCTCGGACACGTGCGGCAAGCTCCGGCAATTCAAAAGGTTTGGTTAGATAGTCGTCTGCTCCCGCATCCAAACCGGCGACACGGTCTGCTAGATCATCACGCGCGGTCAGGATCAGCACGGGAACCAGACTGCCGCCTGCACGTAAGGTGCGTAACACCTCAAGCCCATCAATCCCTGGAAGATTGAGATCCAGAACGATCAGGTCGTACACATAATTATTCAGGGCAGAGAGCGCACGCTCACCATCCGCGAGCCAATCCGTCGCGTAATCATGGTCACTCAAGAATTCCTGCAAGGCGCGACCAAGCGTTGCGTCATCTTCGATCACAAGTACTTTCATGGATCGATTTTATACCCGCGCAACAAAAATGGCGAGAAAAGCACCCCAAGGCAGCACGGTTTTTAACTGTCGCCTTGCCTTTTAACAACCCTTCATCCGTTGGGTTAAGCGCTTTGCTCGCTGGATTAAATCCTGCATTCGGAGGGTTATCACACCGATCGTTTTCCTGCACGCTTAGCCATGCGGTCAATTAACACTTATTCAAAGTGTTGCATCGCGTTGGCCAAGGCTCCTCTGCAGCAAGGCGAGTCGGTGTTTCAACGACAACATTAATTCGTATTGGTCGCTCTGTCTCTTGTTAATGATAAGGATTTTCTTTGATGAAGAGAAGCACAACTATCACGTTACCCACATCCATTTTTTTCATGTGGTGTTTCACGGGTATGGCCTATGGCCAGACGCCTTGTCCGCAGAATATTACTGGAAGATTAACCACGGCATGCACCCTGGCTAGCCAGGGGGGGGCTACAAATACCACTGGGACCACAGTCATCGGGGGTGCCGTAGTTGGAACAATTTCAAATACAGGCCTGACGGCCTCGACAGGTACAGCGGGAATTTATGTAAATGTAGATGTCACAACGATTGCGACTATATCGAACGGAAGTTCGGTGAATAGCACAGCCACAATCTCTGGCCCGAACGCCTTTTTACTAAATGCCAGCACGGTCAGCACTGTCAATAATTACGGAATTCTTAAAAGCACCACGAACGGCACAAGCATTCAGATGGGCAGGACAGGGGAGATAATCACATTAAATAATTACAGCACTGGCAACATTTCTGGTGGCATCAATGGAATATCGGTCGGTGATGGTTCGGCTGGTTGTCCGGCTGATGGTTCGGGTAGTTGTTCGCGTGGTGGTTCGATTGGCTCCATTAATAACTACGGAAACATCACAGGCACCTCCAATGCAGGCATAACAACTAGAGGCGGGCAAATCACAACGATTAATAATTTTTCTACGGGTACCATTTCAGGAACCATAGGAATATATCGAAGTCAGGGATCAATTAACGCTATCAATAACTACGGAAAGATACAAGGCATCACTTCAGGAGTCCTTGTTGACTATTCAATTTCAGGTGTAATTAACTCATTCGTTAACTCGGGGGTGATTGCGGCGAGCTCTGGTGGAGGTCTGTTTACCCATGGACACATTACTACGCTGACAAATACTGGACTGATTTATGGCGGCGGTACAGGTATTGTTTTTTCTCTGGGAGCGCCCAGCTCAAATCGAATTACCACGCTCAACAACCTGCAGGGGCCCGGCACCGCGATTCCCTCGGGCTTAACCATTCCATTTTCAACAGGTACGTTTACCAATAACGCGATCATTTACCGTGGCGCTCTTCCAACAAATTACAACATCATCATTAAGTCCCCCGCACAATA
>CAIYWO010000478.1 GCA_903929925.1 uncultured beta proteobacterium
AAACTACTTAACCCTAGTTCGGTTGCGGTCATTGGTGCCTCGGATGATCCATCCCGCATTGGAGGGCGACCAATCTCGTATATGCGCAGCCAGGGCTACACGGGCAAGATTTTCCCGGTCAACCCAAACCGCACGACGGTGCAAGGACTCACTGCCTACCCGAGCGTCGCAGCTCTGCCCGAAACACCCGATGTCGCGATTGTGATTGTGCCGGCCTCTGCAGCGCTGGAGTCTGTCACCGCGCTCGCCGAACGCGGCTGTGCCGCTGCGATCTTGTTCACCTCTGGCTTTGCCGAGATCGGACCAGAGGGTGCGGCAGCCCAGGCCAAGCTTGTCGAGGCGGCACATGCACACGGTATGCGGCTGATCGGACCAAACTCGCTTGGACTGATTAATCCCTGCAAACACTTTTATGGGACGTTTGCGACAGGCTGTGAACTGGCGTTTCCGAAAGCAGGTGGTGTTGCGATCATCAGTCAGTCGGGTGCCTATGGCGCGCACTTGATGGCAGTAGCCACGGCCAACGATATCGGTCTGTCTGCGGTGATTCTGACAGGTAACGAAGCAGACCTCACGGTTGGCGATATGTTGCAGATGGTGGTGGACGACCCAGATACGAAAGTAATCATGTTGTATTCGGAAGGTATCAAAGAAGCGGCTGGCCTGGTGGCGGGCCTCGAGGCCGCACGTCGCGCACGCAAACCCGTGCTGATGATGAAAGTCGGTCGCAGCGCGGTCGGCAGTGCGGCCGCCCAGTCGCACACGGCCTCGATCGCAGGTGACGATCGTGTCACGGATGCGGTCTTGAGAGAGCTTGGTGTCGTGCGCGTGCAGACCACCGAACAAATGCTGGATATCGCACGCTTGGCAACACGCGGTGTCTATCCCGCGAACAATACGCTCGGTGTGATTACCGTGAGTGGTGGCGCGGGTGTGATTATCTCGGATGCAGCGGACGCAGTCGGCCTGCCTATGCCAGAGATGCCACAAGCCTCGCAAGAGCGTCTACTCAAGCTCTTGCCGTTTGCCGCACCACGCAACCCTGTGGATGTAACCGCGCAATATCTAAACGAGATGTCGCTGATCAGTACCTTTACCGATGCGCTGATCGCTGAAGGTAAATACACCTCAGTTCTCGGATTTTTTACTTACACAGGCGGCGTGGCCAGTATTGCACCGCGCCTACGTGAGCAATTAAAGATTGCGCGCAACAAGCACCCGGATTGTATTTTTGCGTTGTCGCTGATGGCCTCGCGCGAACTGATTCGTCAATACGAAGAAGATGGCTTCGCCGTGTTTGAAGACCCCGCACGTGCAGTCGTTGCCATTGAAGCAATGGGTCAGTTTGGCCGCGCGTTTGCCAAGCCTGCGGGGCTACCCGCACCAGTCGTTGCGCCTGTACAGCTGCCCACTAGCAATCCAAGTGAGGCCGAGGCAAAGCAATTACTCGCCTCTGCAGGGATTGCCTCTGCGCCTGAAGAAGTGTGCACCACGATCGACGCAGCCGTACGTGCCGCAGAGAAAATCGGCCTTCCGGTCGTGATGAAAATCGTCTCGCCAGACATTTTGCATAAATCAGAAATCGGTGGAGTATTGCTCGACGTCGCCGATGCGGATGGCGTGCGTGCTAGCTTTGATTTATTGATGCGGCGAGGAAAAACGGCGGCGCCGCAAGCGCGCCTTGATGGAGTGCTGGTCGCCAAGCAACTTAAGGGGGGTGTTGAATGCATTCTGGGCATTCATCAAGATCCAGTGTTTGGCCCAGTCGCGATGTTTGGACTCGGTGGGGTCTTTGTCGAGATTCTGCAAGACGTGGTCTTACATCGCTGCCCGTTCGGACCTGACGTAGCGGAACAAATGATTCTGTCGATTAAAGGCGCGCCCTTGCTGCAAGGTGCGCGCGGTCGACCGAAAGCAGATTTCAAAGCCCTCGCTCAAATGTTGTCGCGCTTATCTGCCTTTGCCGTTGCTGCAGGCCCACGCCTGCAGTCCATCGACCTCAACCCCGTGCTCGCCATGCCCGAAGGGCAAGGCGCTTACGCGGTCGATGCAGTGATTGAGGTGACGGGGTAATTAAGCCTTCGGGATCTTGGTGGTCTTTGGAGGCATCAAGAAATCGAAGTCCACGCCTTGGTCCGCTTGCGTCACGCTCTGTAAAAACAGTTTGCGATAGCCGCGCGATGCGGTTGGAATGACGGCGGGCTTTGCTTCACGGCGAC
>CAIYWO010000479.1 GCA_903929925.1 uncultured beta proteobacterium
CATCCAATCGGCGACACCGAAAAATATTTCCAGCATACGCTCGACCAAGGCATCATCATAAGATAAGTCTTTCATCGCGCGCCCCATGCATAAGAGCCACTGATCACGCTCCACAATTCCAATCGAGTATGGCAGATGACGTGCACGCAGACGCGGGTGTCCGAAACGCTCTATGTAGTGTTGCGGTCCACCAAAGTAACCGCAAAGATACCAATACAACTTGTCACGTGCTTGATCTAACGAAGGACCGTGTACGTCACGCAAGATCCTGAGATCTGCATCGATATCCATCACATCGTAAAAACGATCAACTAGCCGACGAATACCGAGTTCGCCGCCAAGGATATCAAACACAGAGGGTGTTGATTCAGCCGTGTCAGTCATAATTATTGGTGCCGCAATATGGTGAGCGGTGGAGTCTTCAATACGCCTCTAAGCACGAGCGCTCCGGCCAACCACGCACCCAGCATGCAGACTGTGATGCCGACGAGCCAAGGCCAAAGTGAAAACTGCATGTCAAACTCAAAGACCCAGGTCGACAATGCCCAAGCCGCCAGATTCGCACCAATCGAGGCCAGCACACCCGCCACCGCACCAACTGCCAGTAGCTCAGTGCGCATCGCGCCCGCGAGTTGTCGTCGCGATGCTCCAAAGGCACGCAGCAACGCAGCTTCCCGAACACGTTCGTCGCGGGTCGCAGTGAGCGCAGCGGCCAAGACCACAGCACCAGCTAACAGTGAAAACACGAACAATCCCTGCACGGCAATGGCAACCTTGTCCAATATAGTCTGCAATTGATTAAGGATTGCGCCAACATCAAACACCGTTATGTTGGGAAAGCGCTCTAGTAGCTCCTGTGTGGTACGTGTACCGCCGGCAGGTAAATGGAAAGCGGTCATCCAGGTTTGGGGGGCATCGGCGAGCGCTGCAGGCGTCAAGATTGCAAAAAAGTTTGCGCGCATAGAGTCCCAGTCCACTCTTCGAATACTTGTCACTAAGACCTTAACGCTCTCACCCGCCACATCGAACTCGAGGGTATCGCCGAGCTCGAGCTGTAGGGACTTCGCAAGACTAGTTTCAAGGGAAACTTCGTTTGCTTTAGGATCTAGATCACGACCCGCCACAATTTGTTTGAGCTCCGGAACATGGCTTGCATAAGACAAATTAAATTCACGCTCCACCAAACGCTGGGCGCGCGCCTCTGTGTAGTCTGCAGCACTGACGGGCGTGCCATTGCGGGCAATCAGCCGACCTCGGATCATTGGTGATAATCGCACCGCGCCGAGGCCTACCTGGGAGAGACTACGTTGCACCTCATCAACCTGATCGGTTTGCACGTTAATCAAAAATCGATTGGGCGCATCGGCTGGGAGCGTACGCTGCCAGCCAGCGAGTAAATCCGTTCGCACAATAGCAAGCAAGAGAATCGCCATCATGCCAATCGCGAGTGCACTGGTTTGCGCAACGGTTGCGCCGCGACGCCTGATCACCCCAGCCAACGCAAAACGCAACACGGGGAAGCCATCGAGTTGCCCACGCACTTTACCAAGCAACCAAAGGCAGGCAAGACTCACGAGAGCAAAGAGGGCAGCGGCCGCTACAAACCCTGCTGCGAGCCCAGCACCAAGCTTGATGTCTCGGGCGACCCACCACATCAACAGTAAAAATCCACTGAGCCCTAAGCCATAGCCCAACCAACTTTGTAACGGGATAGGTTGTGCCTGCGTTCGCAAGATTTGTGAAGGTGGGACGTGGCGCAAGGCCCGCAGAGGCGGCCATGCGAAGGCCAAGAGCAACCACAACCCCGCAAAGAGTCCTTGCGCGGCAGGGATCCAACCCGCACTCGGCAAATCTGCACCGACTAGACCCGCCAGCATACCGACACCGGCCATTTGTACAAACCACCCAACTAAACCGCCAGCGAGGGAAGCGATCACTCCAACGACAACAAATTCACCAATTAAAATCGTGGAGACCTGGCCTTGCGTCGCGCCCAGACAACGCATCATGGCAACGCTGTTGCGATGTCGCTGGCCAAAACGACGCGCACCGAGCGCAACAGCGACCGCAGCAATCAACACCGCCAGCATCGCGACTAACGCAAGAAACTGCTGCGCCCGGTCAAGTGAGCGCCGGATTTCCGGACGACCGGACTCAACCGTCAAAATCTTTTGTCCCCCGCGCATCACCGACTCAAGCCAGACACGGTAGCGCTCAACCTCAGAGCCATCTCCTGCAATGAGTAACGCATACGCGATGCGGCTGCCCGTAGTGATCAGCCCACTGCGCGATAAATCTTCTGCGCGCAACATGACGCGTGGCGCAAGATTGACGAACTGAGGGCCGCGGTCTGGCTCATACGCGATGGCGCGTGCAATCGTTAGCCTAAGATCACCAACCTTGAGTGTTTGGCCAATCTTCAATCCAGTCTGCGCAAGGATTTGGGGATCCACCCATACCTGACCGATTTCAGGTGCAGTAGTCGTTGTGAGCTCTGGACCGCCAAGCACCGTAACGGTACGCAACGCTCCGCGTTGAGGATAGCCAGACTCAACCCCTTTTAACGAGGCCAGCATTAGTCCTGTATCGCCACCCACCATTGAGGGGAACTGCCAGCTGCGCACGGTGCTTAACCCGCTGCCTTGTGCACGCGACAACCAACTATCTGGAATGGCACTTGGTGACTCAACGACCAGATCAGCACCCAGCATTTGTGCGGCATCACGCTCAAGTGCGCGACCCACACGATCCGCCAAAAAGCCAACGCTCGTCACAGCTGCAACAGCAATCAGCACCGCAAGCGCAAGCAAGCGCAAATCACCGGCACGGGCGTCGCGCCAACATTGCTTGAACATCAGGCGTACGTTCTTCATGCGCGTAAACGATCCAAGGCGTCCTGAAGCCTGTCGACCGCCCAGACCTCGAGGCCCTCAATCGCTTGTCGAGGCGCATTGGCTTTTGGAATGATCGCGATCGAGAAGCCGAGCTTGGCCGCTTCCCGCAAACGCTCCTGCCCTCTGGGCGCAGGACGCACTTCGCCAGCGAGACCGACTTCACCAAACGCAAACAAGCCTTTAGGTAAGGGACGGTCCCGCAAAGACGAAATAATGGCAAGCAAGACAGCAAGGTCCGCTGCGGGCTCCGTGATACGAACCCCACCGACTGCGTTAACAAAGACATCCTGATCAGAGGTCGATACCCCGGCATGGCGATTTAATACTGCCAGCAACATCGCAAGTCGATTGCCCTCGAGACCGACGGACAAACGCCGAGGATTAGGCACATGGGCCGTATCGACTAACGCCTGTATCTCGACGAGTAAAGGACGCGTACCTTCCTGGGTTGCCATCACACATGAACCCGACACCTGTGCAGAATGCTGCGACAAGAACAACGCCGACGGATTTGATACGCCGCGTAACCCGCGGTCTGTCATGGCGAACACGCCTAGCTCGTTGACCGCGCCAAAACGATTCTTGAACGCACGGACTAACCTGAAGGACGAATGGGTGTCGCCTTCAAAATACAAGACGGTGTCTACGATGTGCTCCAGCACGCGCGGACCCGCCAGCGTGCCATCCTTAGTGACATGGCCGATCATGACGATCGGGATACCCGCCTGCTTCGCTAACCGCGTTAATTGCGCCGCGCACTCTTTGACCTGCGATACCGAGCCCGGGGCTGCAGTCAGTTCGCTCGAGTAAATCGTTTGTATGGAGTCGATCACTGCGACCGCAGGCTTTTGCTCTAACAGGGCTGCCTGAATCGCCTCAAGGCG
>CAIYWO010000480.1 GCA_903929925.1 uncultured beta proteobacterium
CTTCATTGATAGCTGGGGGCACTTCACGCTGGTCGCACAAAACACCCTTGGTGTGAACCTAGGATACTTCGCGAAAAATCCACCCAATACAAAAGCTCAAGCAATTAATAAGCTGCTCACAGAAGGCAAGCCCTTTAACGGCTGGATTCTTAGCGCAGGCTACTCAGCAGCCATGCTATCCGACGGTGGGCTGTCTCTTGCTGACTTAGACAAGGCGTTCCCGGACCAACCACTCTTATTGCAAAATATCTCGACCCTTGCCGGGCAGTTGAATACCGCAGGACTAAAGAAACTCGGCATCACTAAAGATACGAAAGCTGATGGAGGCTTTATCTCTGTCGATCCCAAGACGGGGGAACTCACGGGTGAATTGATTGGTGCACCCTACATGGATGCCGTCGCCCGCTCTGCAGGCAAGTATTCCCAAGACGTGACCTTCGACATTTTCCGCAAGGCTGAGCAAATCTATCTTTCTAATGGTTTCACGACTGCTCAGAGCTACGAAGCAACGATCGATGAAATGCATAAGATGCGCTTGGCTGTTGCACAAAAAGTAGTGTCGATTGACTTGATCGCATTGCCGACTTTTGACGTCGTTGATGAGTTACTCAAAACGAATCCTAACTTTAAGTTTGGGGCGTATGACAGTAATGATCGTGGGTTTAAAGTCGCCGGCATGATGGTCCCGACTGACGGTGCACCCCAACTAGGTTTCGCCTATCTCACAAAGCCATACATAAACTTAAACGGTTTTGGTAAAGATTGGCGCGGCTTCGCAGCAATATCGCAAAGCATGTTGGATCACTACGCCAAGCAGGCGTACGAGAAGAACATTCAGTATTTTGGTTACAGCAATGGCGATGCAGGCATCGACATGACCTTATCGGCAATTACTAAAGCCATAAAAGAGACCGGCGTCACCGAAAACCGAAGAACGGTGATTTCACACTCATTTTTTGCGCGGGATGATCAACTGAAGCAATACAAAGATAAAAACATTATGGCCATATCTTTGGCTAACCACGTTTGGCTGTATGGCGATGTGTACCTGCAGATACTTGATAAAGACAGAGCTAATAACTTCAGTCCGTTAAAGACTGCCGATAAGCTAGGCGTCAGGATTGGAATCCATAATGACACCCCTTCGTCAGGCCCGAATCCTATGTTCACCGTCTGGAGTGCAGTTAACCGCAAAACCTTCAGCGGCAAGACACTTGGGCCTGAGCAGCGGATAGACGTGTACAAAGCATTACAGGGCTTCACTACAAGCGCGGCCTATCAGTACAAAGAAGAATCGACCAAAGGCGTTCTTGCCAAAGGCATGCTTGCAGATCTGGTGATATTAGATCGCAATCCATTAAAAGCCATTCCCGACGACATCAAGAATATTGAAGTCTTGCAAACGATCAAGCACGGTAAGCTCTTGTACACCAGACAATAATGACGCTCCTCCCGTTCTTGATTGCTGCGACCGTTCTGGCGGTCACGCCAGGACCAGGTATCGCCTATGTGGTGGCTCGAACAATCTCTGGTGGACGGGCAGAGGGCTTGGCATCATGTGTCGGGACCGGCTTGGGTGGACTGATACATGTTCTCGCATCAGCGCTAGGCGTATCCCTTGTCATCGCCCAATCAGCGGTTGCCTTTAGCTTACTGAAGTACGTTGGTGCTGCATATTTAATCTACCTTGGCGTCCGGATGTGGTTACGTCCAAGCTCGCCGTCGCCAACCGAAGCAATTGATACGCAGGGCAGCCGCCGCGCACTCTTAGAAGGTATCGTCGTTGAAACCTTAAACATCAAAACAGCTCTATTTTTCCTTGCATTTTTGCCTCAATTCATCACTCTCGACCAACCTTTGTTGCCACAACTCGTGATGCTGGGTTGTATTTGCGTAGCGCTCAACACTCTGGTCGACGTTATTGCCGTGCTGCTCGCTCATCGCCTAATAAAGTCGAAGGTCATTCGCAACTCGAATGCTAAGATAATTAACTATGTATCTGGATCGATAATGGTCGGACTAGGGAGCTTGCTTGCCTTAGCCCGCCGAGACGTTTGACGTATCCGTCGTATCAATTAACTTTAAATAACCTAGGGGTCAGTCCATGAGACTAAAAATCTGGTTCGTTCTGCTCACGTTTTTCGCGAGTACTCTAGCGCAAGCTTGCACGTCTATTATTTTGAACGGCACTGATAATGGGCGGGTGTATGGCCGCACGATGGAATTCGGCATCCCTTTGAAGTCAGCGGTTTTAGTTACGCCCCGGGGCTACGCACTACAAGGTGTAGGCAATGATGGCACTCCGGGATCGGGCAAGAACTGGGTGACGAAGTACGCAGTTATCGGTGCTAATGCGTTTGGCCTTCCTATTTACGTGGATGGCATAAATGAGGCGGGTCTCACCGGTGGGTTGCTCAATGCACCTAATACGGCTCAATATCAGAGTCCATCTCAGGCCGAATCGGCAAATAGCATCGCATCGCAACAACTACTGATCTATGTATTAACAAATTTCGCGAATATTGCAGAAGTCAAAGATGCACTTCCAAAAATGTTTGTAAATAGCTCCCCCCTAAAAGAATGGGGTGGTGTGGCCAAATCGCGTATGACGTTGCACGATAGTTCTGGCGCAAGCTTGGTCGTTGAATATCTGGGCGGCAAGCTCGTCATGACTGACAACATCATCGGCACAATGACAAACGACCCTGCTTTCTCTTGGCATCTACAAAATATCGGCAATTACGCGAACTTAAGCGGCACCGACAAAAAGCCAATGGAGTACAACAAGCAGAAATTTTTGGCAGCGAGCTCGGGTAACGGTCTGCATGGCCTTCCAGGTAGCTTTTTAAGCCCAGACCGATTTGTACGTGCCTCCGCCTTTGTCATGAACACCCCTGCAGCAACAACAGACCTGCAAGAGCGTCGCGCTTGGCATGTAATGAATAACTTTGACATCCCGTTTGGTGCAATCCATCTCGATAGCTCAAGCGGTTATGGTGGTGGCGTGAACTCCTATGAGTTCACAGAGTGGACCGTTGTCGCGAACCTTAAGACCAAAACCTACAACATCCGCTCTTTCGAAAATCCTGGCGTATTGAGCATTGGCTTTACAGAGGCTGACATGAACAGCAAAACGTTACGCTCCATTCCTCTGCTCAAGTAGCCCTCGCCATTCCGTATGCGAATCGCTTGTTTACACACTGCCAGCAGCAACATCACCGTCTTTGAAGAGGCGGTGATGGCGCTAGGCATGGAATCGCTTCACTTAACGCATACGGTCAGGTCTGATTTATTAGCCGCAGCGGAAAGTGTGGGAGGCTTAACCCCTGAAATCACTGCGCAAACGCGAACTGTTCTTCAAAGCCTCTGCGATGATCATGATGCAGTCGTGTTGACCTGCTCCACGCTAGGGCCCTCGGTTGGCGGAATGTCTACTATGACGGGCACTCGCGTGATCCGTGTTGATGAGGCCTTAGCACAGCAAGCAATATTGCAGGGCGGTCGCATCGTCGTCCTTTGCGCTGTTGAGACCACTATTAAGCCAACATCTGAGCTATTTTTTAGCGCGAATGCCGGTA
>CAIYWO010000481.1 GCA_903929925.1 uncultured beta proteobacterium
GCATGTCACGCTCCAGCGGTTGAGCAAAGAGGCGCGGATCATCTTGTCGGCGGGTGAGCGGTAGTCGCGGATCAAAACCGGCTTGTACGCCCAGAAGCATTGCAAGATCTGGCACATTGCGGGCCATCGGGCCGGTGACACTAAATTGTTGAAAAAATACTTCGTCGCCAGGGCCGTGCGGAACACATCCAACAGAAGGTCTAAAACCAAAGACGTTGTTGAAGGCTGCAGGGACGCGCAACGAACCCATCATGTCTGATCCGTCAGCCACGGGCAGCATGCGCAGGGCCAAAGCGACACCAGCGCCGCCACTACTCCCACCCGCTGAGTGTGCCGGATTAAAGGCATTACGGGTAGTGCCATAGACACGGTTATAGGTGTGTGCACCAAGACCGAATTCTGGAGAGTTTGTGCGGCCAATAAAGATCGCACCGCTTGCGCGAACACGCGCATTTGCCGCGGAATCCACTTTTGTGACTTGACCGGCAAAAATCGGGGAACCATTGGTTGTCACCAAGCCAGCCAAGGGGGCGATATCCTTTGGGGCCTGTGGGATACCGTGCAGTGGGCCTAGGCTCTGCTTGCGTGCAAGTTGTTCGTCTCGCTCTTTCGCCTGTGCTTGGAGGGACTCTCTCTCAGGCATGGCTACGATGGCATTGACGACCGGATTCAAGCGATCGATTTGCGTTAGATAGGCGTTGAGTACTTCGGTACACGACACATCCCTGCGATGAATGGCGGCTGACAAATCAACAGCATCCATCGCAACGATGTCTGATGTGTTTTTAGACGCGGATGTGTGCGATGGGATGTTCATGTTGGCCTCATCAGGTCGTGCGAGTTGATTTAAAGCGACGGCGGACGCAGTCGGCTAGTGATATTGGCCGCCCAAAACAGTGCGGCAAGCAGCACGGCTGCGCCGACTTGGGCGATCAAAACAATATCGTATGACTGGTCGATTGCCCACAGCCAAGCGGCGACGACAGGGCCTACCGCACGCGCCACGATGGTGGGAATCGTAATCAGTCCGTTGAGCGCGCCATAGGCGTGCTTGCTCAGCATTTCAGGAACGACTTGCGCACGTACGATGGTGAAGACGCCGTTCGCAAGCCCGTACGCGGCAAAGACAATTGCCACCAGCATAAAGCCCAGAGAATCAGGGATAAAAGCAGCGAAGATGAAGGGGAATAGGCTCAACATGATCGAGCCCAGCGTGCGCATGGATACGCGAGTTGCGAAACGACTGATGATGATCCGACCTAGCACTTGGGCAGGTCCAATAATCGATAGCGCAAAAACGACCTCTCCCGTGGGGATCTGCTTATCAAGCAGCATGGGGTACATATGGTAAGTGAAAATGGAAAAGATCATTGAATAGACTGTGAGCGAAATCAAGAGCAACCAAAACACTGAATTTCGCAAGGCTGCGTGAACAATCAACTTATCTCGTGCAATGTTTTCTGCTTTTGTTTCAGAGTGTGAGGCATGTACCGCATCTCGCTCGGGCTTAACCCAGTGCCAGTAGCCGGCAGCACAGGCTAAGTTGACGGCAGCGAGCACCCATAAAGATTCCCGCCAACCCCATACATCCATTAAGAACTGCTCGAGGGGGATA
>CAIYWO010000482.1 GCA_903929925.1 uncultured beta proteobacterium
CCTTTGATACTCTCTACGCCGAGGGTCAGCGCCGCTACGTAGAAAGCTTGTCAGCCTACGCCCGTCAGTTTTTACAGTTGATGGACAAACCCGATGTGGATTTGATCGAGGGCCTGTCGCCTGCGATCTCCATTGAACAGAAAGCTGCGGGTCACAACCCTCGATCAACGGTCGGCACCATCACTGAAATCCACGACTATCTGCGTCTGCTGTACGCCCGCGTTGGTACGCCTTATTGTCCAGACCATGGTTTGCCTTTAGCAGCACAGAACGTCAGCCAGATGGTCGATAGTGTGATGGCCTGGCCCGCCGAAAAACGCCTGGCGATTCTTGCGCCGGTGGTGCGGACACGCAAAGGCAGCTTTGATGATGAATGCGCAAGCCTGCAGGCGCAGGGTTTTGTGCGTGTGCGGGTCAACGGCGAAATGGTCGACCTCGACAGCATGCCCGAGCTCAACAAAAACGAAAAGCACGACATTGATGTGGTGATCGATCGTTTGCGCATCAAACCAGAGAGCAAGCAGCGCCTTGCCGAAAGCTTTGAGACGGCGCTCACACTTGCCCAGGGGCGTGTCATTGCGCTGGACATGGACACCAACGAAGAGCACCTGTTCTCAAGCCGCTACGCGTGCCCGGTATGTAGCCACAGCCTGCCCGAGCTTGAGCCAAGGCTCTTTAGCTTTAACAACCCGGTGGGTGCGTGTCCGAGCTGTGATGGTTTGGGCCATATGGGCTTTTTTGATCCGAAGCGTGTCGTTGCGTTCCCAGAGTTGAGCTTAGGCTCGGGCGCCATTCGCGGCTGGGATAAGCGCAATGCGTTTACGTTTTCGATGTTGTCGAGCCTGGCGACGCATTACGAATTTGATATTGAGCTTGCCTGGGAAAACTTACCTGAAGACCTGCAAAAAATTATCTTGCACGGCTCGGGTGATGTCGAAATTCCGTTTTTCTATCTGAACGAAAAAGGCCGCAGCACCGTTAAGCGTCATGCGTTTGAGGGTGTGATCCCCAACCTGGAGCGGCGTTGGAAAGAAACCGATTCGTCCGCGGTCAGAGAAGAGCTCGGCAAGTATCGCGCGGTGCAAACCTGCCCGGCTTGCCACGGCTCGCGACTGCGCCCTGAGGCACGTCATGTCCGGATTGGTGACGAACATATTGCAGCACCTGCGGAACTGGGCGACAGCTCAACCGCGCGTGCGTGGCAAGAGCGCGGCTTGGCGATCTATGAGGTCGAAGCGCAACCGCTCTCGCAGTGCTTGCAATGGTTTCAACAATTACAACTCACCGGGGCACGTCAGGAAATCGCGCAGCGTATCGTGCGGGAGATCGAAGCGCGCCTGAGTTTTCTGAATAACGTGGGTCTGAATTACCTTTCGCTGGACCGCAGCGCCGACACCATTTCTGGCGGCGAAGCCCAGCGCATCCGCTTGGCAAGCCAGATTGGTTCAGGCCTGACCGGTGTGATGTATGTATTGGACGAGCCTTCAATTGGCTTGCATCAACGCGATAACGATCGGCTGATCGCGACGCTGCATCACTTGCGCGATCTGGGTAACAGTGTGATCGTTGTCGAACACGACGAAGACATGATCCGTCAGGCAGACTGGGTCGTCGACATGGGTCCGGGCGCAGGCGAACACGGCGGCCAAATCGTGGCCGAAGGCACGCCACAACAGATTGAAGAGAATCCTGCGTCACTCACTGGCCAATACATGAGTGGTGCGCAAGCGATTGCGATCCCGTCGCGTCGGCCAATGGACGAAGAGCAGTCATGGCTGTCGCTCAGCGGCTGCCGTGGCAACAACCTGAAGTCTGTTGAGCTTCGCATCCCGGCCGGTAAGTTTGTCTGTGTGTCGGGTGTATCAGGCTCGGGTAAATCGACGCTGATTAACGACACGCTCGCGGTTGTGATGTCACGCGCGTTACATCACGCTCAAAGCGAACCTGCACCGTATGACGGGCTGACAGGGCTTGAGCATTTCGACAAAGTCATTAGTGTTGACCAAAGCCCGATCGGTCGTACACCGCGCAGTAACCCGGCAACCTACACAGGGCTCTTCACACCGATTCGCGAACTGTTTGCAGGCGTGCCTGAATCGCGCTCGCGCGGCTATGACCCAGGCCGCTTTAGTTTTAACGTCAAAGGTGGACGCTGCGAAGCGTGCCAGGGCGACGGCGTCGTGAAAGTAGAAATGCATTTTCTACCCGACATGTATGTGCCGTGTGACGTGTGTATGGGTAAGCGCTACAACCGCGAGACGCTCGAGATTCGCTACCGTGGCCGTAACATTCATGAGGTCTTAGACCTGACGGTTGAACAAGCGTTGGCGTACTTCGAGGCGGTTCCAGCTATCGCGCGCAAGCTACAAACGTTGATGGACGTTGGCCTGTCTTATTTGCGTTTGGGGCAAAGTGCAACGACGCTTTCGGGTGGCGAAGCGCAACGCGTGAAGTTGTCGTTGGAGCTCTCACGACGCAGCACGGGTCGCACGCTTTATATTCTGGACGAGCCCACAACGGGTCTGCACTTCCATGACATCGCGTTGTTGCTTGGCGTGTTGAATCAACTTGTCGATGCCGGCAACACGATTGTTGTGATTGAGCACAATCTGGATGTCATCAAGACCGCAGACTGGGTAATCGATATGGGACCAGAGGGTGGCGATGGCGGCGGCAGAATCGTGGCGCAAGGCACGCCCGAACATATTGCCGCCTCAAGCGAAAGTCATACGGGCCATTACCTCGGACGTGTTCTGGCCCGTCAGACGGGATCAGGGCAAACCGATCAGGCGTAATTGCACCGCCGACATGCTTGCGCACTGACCGGACTCGCGCAGCGGCAAGACAGAATCGCACGCCTGGCCTTCGGCAAAGGCGCCCGCATCAAAGGGGCGGCCAATGTCGACCTCTCGTCCTGGGGGGCGCGTGCCATCCCAGCGACCCCAGGAAATCTTGACGCGTGTCGACTGTCGGCACCCACCCTGCGTTTGGCCGTCGCACGCATTGAGCAACGCGGTGAGCGCAGCGCCTGACGAAGGGTGGCCACATACGGCGGCCTGAGCCTGCATCACACCACCACCTTGCACCGTACCTTGCTCTGACACAATAGACGCCAACCAGCCTGGTGCGCAGGTGCTCTCGACCGCCACTTTAGGTGGGGTGCGGCTGCTGGTGCGCTGAAAATATGCAGTGACCTGACTGCTTGGCTCTTGTCCTGCGCGTGTATCTGCAAAGGCCAAGATACATTGATCACCCGACGTTGCGGGCTGACACACCTGAACAAGCACCAGCTGATTTGAGTTGTCGCTGCCACGTGAACCAGACACAAGCACTGCGGCGCCAGTACCCGGTGTCGCTGCACCGGCAGCTTGTGGCGGCGCCTGTGTCGCCGAATTTGCAGCCTCAAGCGAAACGGGCGCGATTTCGGTTGAACGCTGAGGAGCGATCGGTGTCGCGACCGGTGCCCCGGCCGCATTAGGCGCCGCATTATTGATTGGAGCAGGGGGCTGAGACGAGCAAGCCGCCAAGACGCCAAGCGTGGCGCACATTGCGGCCAAAAGAATGGGTTGCGTGAAGCGCATCATGAAAACTCCTTGGTTAATCAAACTGATCGCCCATGCGAAACAAGCGGTGATGCTCGCGAATCGCATAACGATCGGTCATTCCTGCGATGTAATCCGCAATCGCACGCGCCTGACGGACATCGTCATCGTGTCGATAGTCGGGCGGCAACAATCTGGGCTCATGCACAAAAGCACTATACAGCTCGCGCACAATTCGGCGAGCTTTATTCGTCATGCGCATGACCTTGTAATGACGATATAAGTTCTCAAACAAAAAGGTCTTCAGTGCATCGGCTTCGTCACGTACCGCACTCGAAAACGCGACGAGTGCGCCGCTGCGGCGCGCAGCGTCTGCATCGGCAGGGGCAGCGCTAGCAAGTCTCGCAGCCGTTGTCTGCGTGACGTCCGTGATCAATGTGTTGATCATGCTTCGAATGGTTTCCGCGATCACCCGTCTCTGTGCGAGCCCAGGCCACTTTTTTTCTACCTGCGCATAGTGGCGAGCAAAGATCGGCACTGCTTGTAGTTGCTCCACCGTCAACAAGCCTGAACGCAAGCCGTCATCGATGTCGTGATTGTTGTAGGCGATTTCGTCCGCCAAATTAGCAAGCTGCGCCTCAAGCGAAGGCTGTGTGCGCTCAAGGAAGCGTTGCCCCACGTCACCCAACCGTTTCGCGTGCGTAAGTGAACAGTGCTTGAGCACGCCTTCACGCGTCTCGAAACAAAGATTCAACCCATTAAACGCAGCGTAGCGCTCTTCGAGCTCATCGACGACGCGCAGGCTCTGCAGATTATGTTCAAACCCACCAGCGTCTGGTGCGAACTCGCGCATGCACGCGTTGAGTTCATCCTGTCCCGCATGACCAAAGGGGGTATGACCCAGATCATGGGCCAGCGCGATGGCCTCTGTGAGGTCTTCGTTGAGGCGAAGGCTGCGTGCGAGCACGCGTGCAATCTGTGCAACCTCAAGTGAGTGTGTCAGGCGCGTGCGAAACAGATCGCCTTCGTGATTAATGAAGACCTGTGTTTTGTATTCGAGCCGACGAAACGCACCTGCGTGGATAATACGATCGCGATCACGCTGGAACTCGCTGCGATTAGCGGGAGCAGGCTCTGGGTGGCGCCGTCCGCGACTCGACTCTGGACGACAGGCGTACACAGCAAGTTCTGGTGTCGACTGCGACATCGCTACTCCAGGTGATGACTTAATCTGTATTGCGCAAAATCACACGCGCCACGGTTTCGGCTGGCGCACCTCGGCGTATGGTTTCGCCAATGCGCGGCATCATGATGTAACTGATTTCACCGGCCTCAGCCTTCTTGTCGCCACGCATCAAACGCATCCACTCATCGACGCCACTCAGGCGTGGGCCACGGGTGGGACAACCAATCGCAGCGACAAGCGCGCGCACGCGCTCAACGTCAGCAGTAGGGAAACCAAACATTTCAGCAGAGAGGTCGGCCGCCATCACGAGCCCGCAGCCAACCGCTTCGCCGTGCAGCCACTGGCCATAGCCCATACCTGCCTCGATGGCGTGCCCAAAGGTGTGGCCAAGATTCAAAATCGCACGCAAACCTGTCTCGCGCTCATCTTTTGAGACAACCCAAGCTTTGTATTCACACGAACGACGAATCGCCTCGGCCAGCAGAACAGGATCGCGC
>CAIYWO010000483.1 GCA_903929925.1 uncultured beta proteobacterium
CAAAACACAAGGTGATCGAGGCAGCGCCTGGATCCTATGTAAAGGTCAGAGCAGTTTAGTGTGGTGCCAAGCCGTAGAAATCGGCAAAGGGAGAAGACGATGAGTGCAAAGATTGCTTACGTGACTGGCGGTATGGGTGGCATCGGTACCGCAATTTGTCAAAGACTGTCTAAAGAAGGAATGACTGTGATCGCTGGTTGCGGCCCAAGCCGCGATCACCAGCAATGGATTGATGAGCAAGCGGCGTTGGGTTATACCTTTTACGCGTCGGTGGGTAACGTCTCGGATTGGGAGTCCTGCTCGGCTGCTTTCAAGAGAGTGCGCGACGATCATGGTCCGGTCGATATCTTGGTAAACAACGCAGGAATTACGCGCGATGGCGTTTTTCGTAAAATGACTGCGGACGACTGGCGCGCCGTGATGGATACAAACTTGAATAGTCTGTTTAACGTGACGAAACAAGTAATTGATGGGATGGCTGATCGTGGGTTTGGGCGCATCATCAATATCAGTTCCGTGAATGGTCAAAAAGGCCAGTTTGGTCAGTGTAATTACGCGACGGCAAAAGCTGGCATTCATGGTTTTACAATGTCTCTAGCCCTTGAGGTTGCGAGCAAAGGCGTAACGGTGAATACCGTGTCGCCTGGTTACATCGGCACCGATATGGTTCGTGCGATTCGTCCAGATGTACTTGAGAAAATCGTATCGACTATTCCCGTGAAGCGCTTGGGACGTCCTGAAGAAATCGCTTCTATCGTTGCGTGGATCGCCTCGGAAGAATCAGGTTTTTCAACGGGTGCAGACTTCTCATTGAACGGTGGTTTGCATATGGGCTAAGCCCAAAGTAGTAATAATTAAAACAAGTATTGGGGAAAGTAATGACTGAAGCAGCAGATACAACCGTGCGGTTGATTAAGAAGTATCCCAACCGCCGGTTGTACGATACACAAACGAGCACCTACATCACGTTAGCGGATGTCAAGCAGTTGGTGCTCGAGAACGAGTCTTTCAAGGTCGTGGATGCGAAATCAGCCGAAGACCTGACACGAAGCATTTTGTTGCAAATTATTCTTGAAGAAGAAAGCGGTGGCGTACCGATGTTCTCATCGACGATGCTTGCGCAGGTCATCCGTTTTTATGGTCATGCCATGCAAGGGATGATGGGTTCGTATCTCGAGAAAAACATTCAGGTCTTTATGGATGTGCAGGACCGTATGACCGAGCAGTCAAAGGGTTTGTATGGCGGTGCGAATCAGTTCTCGCCTGAGGCCTGGACGCAGTTAATGACTGCGCAAACGCCCGCCTTGCAAAACATGATGAACAGTTATGTTGAGCAAAGCAAAAGCCTATTCTCTGCTTTCCCGTTTGCGCCAACTGGCGCAGCCGAGAAAAGCAAGGGTTAAGCTTCAGCGATACGTTTGGCTAGGTGATCAAGTGCTTCTTGCACTTGGTCAACTAGGATTAAACAGAGATGGCCAGGCTCGAGTTTGGCGAGAGCCGTATCGATCGCAGTGAATTCGCCACGAATTTCGACGATCTCTTTCGTGCGGCTCGCATTTTTCAGGCCTAGTTGCAGGAGGGCAAGCACTTCGCCGTCTTCACGACCGCGTTGGCACTGGTCTTGATACAGAATCGCTTGGTCGAAGGATTTGCCCAGGATTTCTGTTTGCTGAATGATGTCTTCATCGCGGCGATCGCCGGCGCCACTAATCACAACCATGCGTTTGTTTGCAGGCATGGTTTCGATTGCCTGGATTAACGCCAGAATTGCATCTGGGTTGTGACCATAGTCAGCGATGACTGTTGCACCCCGGTAGTCAAACACGTTGAAGCGTCCGGGGGCGGTTTGAGCGTCGTTCACAAAAGTGGCTAAGCCCATTTCAATGATGCTCCAGTCCAGGCCCAGCGCCCAGGCCGCAGCGATAGATGCCATCGCATTTTCTGTCTGAAACGTGATGGTACCGTTGCGCGTCAGCGGAATCGCCTTGAGCGGAATCCGGTGCTCTTTGCCGGCTTCGCTGCAGACGATGTGCACACCATCCAGAAAAACTACGCGCTTGCCTTGGGCGCGATGGGTATTTAACGCAGGCAATTGTTTGTCGCTCGAGAATAAGATTACCGAGCCTGCACAGACCTCTCCCATGCCCAAAACCATGGGATCTGCCGCGTTGAGTACCGCGCTGCCGTGAGGTGCGACGTTTTGGACGATCACGCGTTTGACTAACGCGAGAGAATCCACTGTGCTGATGAAGTTCATGCCCAGATGGTCGCCCATGCCAATATTCGTCACGATTGCGACATCACATTGATCAAAGGCGAGGCCTTCACGCAAGATTCCGCCGCGCGCAGTTTCGAACACCGCTGCGTCTACATCTGGGTGCATGAGGACATTGCGTGCGCTGCGAGGTCCGCTGCAATCACCTGTATCGATACAGCGCTGACCGATATAGACGCCGTCTGAGTTCGTCATCCCGACACGCTTGCCACTCGCGCCAATCAGGTGGGCAGTCAGACGCACTGTTGTCGTTTTGCCGTTTGTTCCTGCGACGGCCACGACGGGTATGCGTGCATTGTCGCCTTCGCTGAACATCGTTGAGACGATCGCCTCACC
>CAIYWO010000484.1 GCA_903929925.1 uncultured beta proteobacterium
CATTGAGTCCGTCAGTGACTCAGACCCAGGCCCATCGTCTTCGACCACGATGCGCAGCCTTCCATTTGACTGCGTCGCCTGCACCACAACAGAGCGCACAGCCCATTTAAAGGCGTTGTCTAGAAGGTTGCCCACGATTTCTTGCAAATCTTGTTCTTCACCCGCGAAGTACAGTTCATCTGAGATTGAACCGACCGTCACTTGAATCGATTTTTCAGCGTGGACCTTCTGCATAACGCGTGCGAGCTGCTCGAGCGTTACTTTGACCAAAGTGCGGCTATGCGGAACACCTGCGTTTGCGGCGATACGCGCGCGCTTCAGTCTCCATTGCACTTGTTGCTGCAACTGTTCCAATTGCTCCTCAAGCGAGGCCGCGAGAGCCGCGTCATGGCCGCTACGTGTTTTCTCAGCATGCAGCGCGTTGATCATGACTGAGATAGGCGTCTTAATAGAGTGCGCCAAATCACCTGCCTGATTGCGTGCACGTTCGATGATTTTTCCATTCGCGTCGATGACTGCATTGAAGTCCTCGATAAGCGGCTTCAGTTCGGTAGGGTAGGTGCCCGTAATGCGTGCGCCAGGGCTTTCGCGAAGTCTCTTTAAAGACTGCTGCAGTTGTCTTAATGGGCGGAGTCCAAAGGCGACCTGCGCCACGGCTGCGCCGACAAGACTCACGAAAAGGATGCCAACAAACAGCGCGAGCGACTGCTGCCAGGTTTGGATCGCTCGTGACAACTCTTTTGTTTCAGAGCCAACGATCACCCTTAGTTGTTTGTTTGAAGCGTCGGGGAGGGTGAGGTTCTGTTCGGCGACCAAGAGGCGTTGTGCGGCTGGCCCGAGGGCGGGATGAAAATGAATTTCACCGTTTTTGAATGAATCAGTTGCGACATCAAGCTTTGTGTCCCATAAGGAGCGGGATTTCAGCAAGGTGACTCCGCGCGTATCGTTGATTTGCCAATAGAGTCCTGATTCGGGACGTGAGAAGCGCGGATCTGTCCCGGTTACGCGGATGATGGGGTTGCCTTGTGCGTCGAGGTCGAGTGAGGCAACGATCTGATACAAGTAGGATTGCAATTGTTGTTCGAACTGTCGCGTCGCTTGCTCTTTAAAGAGCCCATCTAACGCAAAGGTCGTGAGCCCTAGAGCGATGGCAATCCAAAGGGCTGTGCCACCAAACAGACGCAGCATGAGCGAGCCACGCCAGCCATGGAACAGATGTTTGGGCATGGTCAGCAGTCTGCCTTACTCATTCGGTAGCCCATTCCTCGAATAGTCTGTATCAAACCATCCGGCAGCTTCTTACGCAGGCGACCAATCATGACCTCAATCGTGTTTGAGTCTCGGTCAAAATCTTGCGCATAAATATGTTCTGTCAGATCAGTCCGAGAGACGACCTCGTCGAGATGGTGCATCAGGTACGACAGGATTTTGAACTCGTGACTGGTCAAGACGATCACTTCATTTTCACAAGACACTCGACCCGTGCGCGTATCAAGCTCAAGCTTGCCGCAGCGCAGCGTCGCATCTGCCATGCCACTCGCCCGGCGGATGAGTGCGCGCACGCGCGCAAGCAACTCTTGCATGTGAAACGGCTTGGTCACGTAATCATCCGCACCGGCATCAATACCCGAGACCTTGTCGTGCCAGTCGTCTCGTGCGGTCAGGATAAGGACAGGCATCGTGCGTTGGTCAGCTCGCCACTTACGCAAGACCGATATCCCGTCCATGAGCGGCAGGCCCACATCCAAAATCACCGCATCGTATGTTTGTTCCTGGCCCAGGTACAGGGCCTCCCGACCATCAGAGGCCACGTCGACGGTGTAACCACTTGCAGAAAGGGCTTCTGCGAGTTGGCGCTGTAATGTCAACTCGTCTTCCACGACCAATAGACGCATCGCCTAGCGCTCCTTATCTGACAGGACGGTACCTGTTTTGGCATTCACTTTTAATTTTTGCAAACGACCGCCTGTTTTTAGGATTTTAAGCTCATAGATCCAAACCCCTTTTTTTTGTTCAAGCTCCACCTCGAGTACCTGCCCGGGGTTAGAGGACTCGAGACGCTCAAGAATGACGCGTAAGGACAAAATTTCACCGGATTCGACCGCCTGTGTGGCGCGCTGCTGGTCTACCGGGCTTGCGCATGCCGAAGATAAAGCGCCAAGTCCCGCCAGGCAGATGACGCCGATCGCGAGAGCCTTGTGCATCTTGTTTTTTATGTCGGTATTCATGTTGGATATCCCGTGCAATTTGTCCCGCTATTGTGCCTTGTCAAAGATGAACGGAATATGAACGAACGGTTCAGGAAAGGTACACCCTTGATGCTTCATCATGGCTCCGTGGATAAACGATTTAGGAGTTATGACATGTTGAAACGCTTCATCCAATCACTGTTGTATGCGATTCTAGGCGCGAGCGCCTTCGCTGCTCAGGCTGGGGACACAACGCCAGCTGCGCAGTTGCAGCGCTTTGAGGCTGCGGCCGGTCGCACGGGTAATGCGGATACAGGCCGTCTGTTTTTTACGTCGACACACGGCTCTAAGTGGACCTGCGCCTCCTGTCATGGAGAGGCGCCGACTAAAGTTGCAAAGCATGCGAGTACGGGTAAGCCTATCGATCCCTTGGCGCCGAGTGCAAATCCCACTGCGTTAACCGACTCGGCGCGGGTAGATAAGTGGTTTCGTCGTAACTGCAAAGACGTCTTGTCGCGTGAATGCACGCCAGCAGAGAAATCTGACGTGATCGCATTTTTGTTGTCGCTCAAACCATGAAGCGCACAACCACAAGCCTTGCAGTGGCAATACTGCTCGCAGTCGCTTTAGGCGGATCGGCGGCCAACGCCGCGGGATCTAAAGATCTCCTGCCGGCCTTGATGTCCGAGAAGTATCGGACCGAATGTGCCTCTTGCCATCTTGCTTATCCGCCTGCCCTGTTGCCTCTCGCCTCATGGCGCAGGCTTTTGGGTCATTTGGACAATCATTACGGCGTCGACGCATCGCTAGAGCCAGCAGAAGTCTTAGAAATCTCTAAGTGGCTCGAGCCTTTGGCAGGCACCTACAAGAAAGTCCGTGAAGAGCCTGCAGAAGATCGAATCACCAAGGCGGCATGGTTCGTGCGTGAGCACCGCAAGATTGATGCCGAGGTTTGGCTGCGACCGAGCGTAAAGAGTGCCGCGAACTGTGCGGCTTGTCACACCACTGCCGAGCAAGGCAATTACAACGATAAGTTTGTGAGGATACCTAAATGAGCATGACCTTGAACCCATCAACTATTAAAGTTGCGGCACCTGGCACGACAAGACGAGTAAACGATCTCGCAACGAGAACGTTTCACTGGTTGTTTGCCTTTTCTTTCTTGGG
>CAIYWO010000485.1 GCA_903929925.1 uncultured beta proteobacterium
CCTGCAATGCGTGAGGCCAAAACAGGTACGCCACTACAGATAGCTTCCATAATCACGTGGGCACCGCCTTCCATCACACTCGCGTGCACCAGAACATGCGAGCGTTGGATATATCGCCGAGTTTGCTCATGGCTGCGAGCACCTAAAAACTGATAGTTCAAATGCTTAGCCGCGGTGTCGTGCGCTTGCTGCGCCAGAACCTGATCATGCTCGCCACCGATATGACGCAGATCTATATCGTTACGCTCGGCCAATAAAGCAGCAACTTCGAAAAAGGTTTGAGGAGATTTTTCTGCTCTTAAATGCCCCACCATCACTGCCCGCACACGACGGTTGGTTTTGACTAATGTCTGGCGGGTACTGGTTGATTGAAACAACACCCGCACTTTATCGTGCAAGCTTGCCGACAGCTCAGCCACGCCAGCCGCCTGCAGCACGATCAAAACTTTCGCCCACATTAACGACTGTTGTGCTTGGGGGTCCTGCTGGATGTCGCGATAGAGATCGGTGCCAGTAAGCACCACACACAGCCCCTCAGACCCTCGCTCAGCATGCCAGGCTGCAATCGATGAATAACTGCGCCGCGCATGCAAGGCAATCATCAGCTCATCCGTTTGGGCGCCCTCCCACTCTTTTACGATTCGTACGGTGCACGTCGTCGCAAGCATGTTGGCGTAGCGCCTGGCTGTCTGCCAATTACCGTTATTTGCGCTGGCGAGCGCCGGACTTACAATAACGACTCTGGGCTTGCGGATTTGAGCAGCTGTAAACATGAAAAGTAATTAACACACGATGCGAGAGGCTAGCACCAAAGAACTGAACACCGCGCTCCAAGAGATGCGCGTGCACACGCTTGATTCATTACGCTTCTATGAGCGCGCCCAGAAACTGCACATTCCCTACAGCCCAGAATTTAATCCACCCGTTTGGGAACTTGGCCATATTGCTTGGTTTCAAGAATACTGGATTGCACGCAATCCGACCCGTAGTGAAGGCGCGGCCATGCGAAGTGGCCTTGCTAAAGAAAGTTCAGTCCTTGCTTTTGCTGACCAGTGGTATGACAGCGCTAAAGTACAACACGAAGCGCGCTGGGATCAAGGATATCCCTCACATGAAGACTGCCTGACCTATGCGGCGCAAACGCTAGAGCAGACTCTCGCGCTGTTACAAAGCACCTCAGACGACGACGCAGCGCTTTATTTTTATTGGCTCGTCTTGCAGCATGAGGCCATGCATCTTGAGGCGGGCGTCTATATGGCGCAAGCGCTCGGCATTCCCTTTGAAACAGCATGGGTATCTTCAGGCACGACCACATCGCGAAGCTCAACCGCTAAGCTTCCCGCGCAGCGTTGGACACTAGGTTCGGCCACTGACGACTTTTGCTTTGACAACGAACTGGTTTCCTGTGCTGTCGCGCTCAAGGCCTTTGAAATTAGCCTAGCGCCTATTTCTTGGGCGCAATACATGACTTTTGTGACAAAGACTGGGCATCGCTTGCCTCGATATATTCGTCCAACGGGATCAAGCTTCGATGTTCAAACGTTTGGCACCTGGACGCCTATGAATATGCAAGCGCCAGCGGTTCATATCTCTTGGGATGATGCACAAGCCTACTGTGCGTGGGCGCAA
>CAIYWO010000486.1 GCA_903929925.1 uncultured beta proteobacterium
CGCGTTACTTTGGTTGGATCCAGAACGCCTTGCTCGACCAGGTCACCGTACTCGCCGGTGGCGGCGTTAAAGCCGTAGTTACCTGTGCCGTTCGCAACGTTATTGACCACAACGCTTGGCTCGTCGCCAGCGTTCGCAACGATGGTGCGCAGAGGCTCTTCGATGGCACGCAAGACAAGCTTGATACCAGCGTCTTGATCGGCGTTGTCGCCTTTGACCTTCGAAACCACAGCGCGCGTGCGGATCAGTGCAACGCCACCACCAGGAACAATGCCTTCTTCCACCGCAGCACGGGTTGCGTGCAAGGCGTCTTCGACACGTGCCTTCTTTTCTTTCATTTCGACTTCGGTCGAAGCACCAACGCGAATCACTGCCACGCCACCAGCCAACTTGGCCACGCGCTCTTGCAGTTTTTCACGATCGTAGTCTGATGTTGCTTCTTCGATCTGAACACGGATCTGCTTGACGCGTGCCTCGATCGACTTAGCATCGCCATGACCGTCGATAATGGTGGTGTTTTCTTTGCCGACTTCGATACGCTTTGCCTGACCGAGTTCTGCCAGCGTAGCTTTTTCAAGCGACATGCCGGTTTCTTCGGAAATGACGGTACCACCGGTGAGGATGGCGATGTCTTCGAGCATTGCTTTACGACGATCACCAAAACCAGGAGCCTTAACAGCTGTAGTTTTGAGAATGCCGCGGATGTTGTTGACAACCAGCGTAGCCAAAGCCTCGCCTTCGACATCTTCAGCCACGATCAACAGTGGGCGGCTCGACTTAGCAACTTGCTCAAGTACGGGCAGCAGGTCACGAATATTGCTGACCTTCTTGTCGTAAATCAGAACAAATGGATCATCCAGCGCTGACACTTGCTTGTCAGGGTTGTTGATGAAGTAAGGCGACAGATAACCGCGGTCAAACTGCATACCTTCAACGACGTCGAGCTCGTTTTCGAGAGACTTGCCGTCTTCAACAGTGATGACGCCTTCTTTGCCGACTTTGTCCATTGCGTCAGCAATGATCTGGCCGATTGAGAAGTCGCTGTTTGCCGAGATCGAACCGACTTGTGCGATTTCTTTGGTGGTTGTGCATGGCTTCGAAAGCTTCTTGAGCTCTGCCACTGCAGCAATCACAGCCTTGTCGATACCGCGCTTGAGGTCCATTGGGTTGATGCCGGCAGCCACGTACTTCAGGCCTTCGACAACAATCGACTGCGCCAGCACGGTAGCCGTGGTGGTGCCGTCACCGGCATTGTCAGAAGTCTTGGAAGCAACTTCCTTGACCAACTGAGCACCGATGTTCTCAAACTTGTCTTTGAGTTCGATTTCTTTTGCGACCGACACGCCGTCTTTAGTGACGGTTGGGGCGCCGAAAGAACGCTCGAGCACGACGTTACGGCCCTTAGGACCGAGAGTTGTTTTTACTGCGTTGGCGAGGATATTCACGCCACGGACGATACGCACACGTGCGTCATCGCCGAATAGGACTTGCTTGGCAGCCATTTAGATTTCCTTCCGTATTCTGTGAATTACTGGACCACGGCGAGGATTTCTTCCTCGCGAATGACGAGGACTTCTTCGCCATCGACTTTAACGGTCTGACCGGCGTACTTACCGAACAGAACTTTGTCGCCGACTTTGACATCCATCTTCAACACTTTGCCGTCTTCGGTTTGTTTACCGGGACCAACGGCTAGCACCTCACCCTGATCGGGCTTTTCAGCGGCGCTTTCAGGGATAACGATGCCCGAGGCAGTTTTGCGCTCGTTGTCCAGGCGTTTGACGATCACGCGATCGTGCAGGGGACGCAGGGCCATGTAGAACTCCTGTTACAAAAATAATGGTTGTTAGAAACACTTCGCTAAGTTGCCAACAAAGACTGTTAGCACTCATCGGAGTCGAGTGCTAATTATAAGGCCTCTTAGCCGGATTTCAAGTCCGGCCCGAGAAACCTAAGGGAATTGTCTATTTGCGGGCTGCCTGGCGAGCAGCCTTAGCAGCCATAAAGTCATTCACGATCTTGGCATGCTCAGGCGTTTTATGTGCGATTGCTTGATAAGCTGCTGATAATTCAAGCAAATTTGCAAGTGATGCCGTTTGACCCTCGCGCAACAAGCGCTTGGTCATGCGCACAGCTGGGGGCGAATTGACAGCCATCTTGCGCGCAAGGGTCTGGGCCGTCGTGAGCAGATCTGCTGCGGGCACAACACGCGAAACCATGCCCCACTCAAGCGCCGTCTTTGCGTCAATTGCTTCACCTGTGAAGGACATTTCGGCGGCTCGTGCCATCCCGATGACGCGCGGCAAGAACCAGGCGCCGCCATCCCCCGCCACAATTCCGACCTTCACAAAGCTCTCGGCAAATGTTGCCTGCTCTGAAGCAATCCGTAGGTCGCACATGCAGGCCAAATCACAACCTGCACCAATCGCTGGACCATTGACTGCCGCGATGGTTGGCACTTCGATTTGATGGATGGCTAGCGGTAGGCGTTGAATGCCCTGCCGATACTCCTGGCGCAGTACGTCACTGCCAAACCCAGAGCCAATCTGCCTTTGCATTTCGTCAATCTTGCCGCCGGACGAAAATACTGGGCCGGACGCTGTAATGATGACAGCACGCACACTCGGATCGTGCTCGATCCGATGGCACGCCTCAAGCATTGCCTCAACAATCCCCGTGCCGGTCAGTGCGTTGCGCGTCTCTGGGTGATTTAAGGTGAGCGTAACAACGCCCAGATCATCTTGTTCGTATTGCAAAACGGTTGTCATTCTGAGGCCTTCGTCTTTGAAAAATTATGAATATAAGAGCTTAGCGTCCCGCGGCCTTGGCCGTAATGCCGCCTGCCACACCGAAGTCTGTTGCAGGACGATCGAAAAGAATCACGCGAATATTTTGTTTTGAGACGCCAATTGCATGCTCTGTGGCATCTGCCATGGCAGCAATCAGTGCTGCTTTTTGTTCCTCAGTACGCCCGCGAATCAAGCCAACCGTAATCATCACCATTTCTTTACCCAGCTCACCCGCCACGATGACGTGTTCAGCCGGAATCTCTTGCAACACCACGCGCACAGA
>CAIYWO010000487.1 GCA_903929925.1 uncultured beta proteobacterium
GGCATCACACCAATCCAGACTTTACCGATCACTGGACAAAAATGATGGCTGCAGGCGCTACGCACAGTAATTGGGCCAACGATCATCAATTCACTGAGGTGCTCTACGTTTGGAAACTCTGTGATTTTTGGCTGCGCGGCATAACGCCCACCAAACACTTCTTGCAAATACATTTTGGCAACACGCCGCGCAGTGTCATTTGTGTTGTGGTCTGAAACCGTATCAATGACAAGGCTCTCCAGCACACCTTTCATCTTGAGCTCGACTTCATCTAGCAGCTGAGCAAGTTCGCCAGGCTCGATGTATTGCGCAATATTATCGTTGGCGTGAAATCGCTTACGCGCCTCTTTAAGGCGGTTGCGAATCACCACCGAAATCGGCGTGCCTTTGTCCTGATCGTTCGAGTTCATGTGCTGGATTCTTTAAATAATACTTTCTAAAATTTTTTCGGCGAAAACGCGCTATCTGAACCTGCGTTGAATGCTAGGACGGATCTTTAAAAATCCGACATACAGCCGCTCTAAACACCAGAGCGTGGGCTTGTTAGAACAAAGCCTTCCAAGCCAACGCCACTGTGGTAATTCAAGCCAAAGCTTAACAAAAGCCGGCGCCCCACTGTACAAATTATCTTGTCTATCTCTGACATGAAAACGGGCCATAGCTAACTGGCAGGTTAGACCTGCCCCTAAACACGCCTGCTCCCCAACACTGACATCGGTCCATTCAATATTTTCAGCGCCCCTGCAGCGCTGATAGACCGCAATCTCTTTGCGGCAAAGCGGGCATGAGCCGTCGTAGTAAACGGTGACTAAAGCCATTTTTGCATAAACAAAGCCTGCCCGGTCTCAGCGCTCAGTTCATATCGGGCAAAGCCGAAGCGCGCGTAGGAGGCCTGGGCAACAGGATTCCCGCTCAGTACCTCGAGGGTTAGCTTGCAACAACCGCGGGCGCGCGCATAATCCTGGAGAGCCCCCAACAGTGCCTGACCGACACCTTGGCCTCTAAAGGCGGGATCAACTGCAATGTCGTGGATATTCATCAAAGGTCGGGCCTTGAAGGTTGAATATCCTGGCATGGCGTTGAGCAGACCTACCGGACGCTCGCCACTGTAAGCCAGCCAGCTGACCGCCCCAGAAAAGTTCGCGAGGTCGTCACAGAGCCGGTCTTTGACCTCTGTTTTGAGTCCTTCCCCACCACCCATCGGATCATTCGCGTACATATCCAACATCGCCAACAAATCCGCGCGATCAGTAGGGTTAAGGTAATCAACGACTCGGACGGAAATGCTGCGCTGCATGAATGGGCACCTTCAGAGGAGCAAAGAACAACAAGCGTTAGCCACTGTAGCGATGGTATAACAACCCGTGATTCAAAACCTGACAAACCCCATTTGAAGTTGCGAAAAGGTAATGCATGTCTGAAACCCTACCCCTAGCAGGGATACGCGTTGTCGAATTCACCCACATGGTGATGGGACCGACTTGCGGCATGATTCTGGCTGACCTTGGTGCCGACGTCATTAAAGTCGAACCAATCGCTGGTGATAACACCCGTAAATTGTTGGGCTCAGGGTCCGGCTTTTACCCAATGTTCAACCGCAACAAGAAAAGCATCTCGATCGACGTCAAAAACCCGATCGGTCGAGAAATTATTCTTAAGCTTGTCGCTGGTGCTGACGTGTTTAGCGAAAACTTCAAAAGCGGCACGATGGACAAACTCGGTTTTGGCTATCAGGCCTTATCCAAACTCAACCCCTCCTTGATCTATGTGTCGCACAAAGGCTTTTTGCCTGGCCCCTATGACAACCGCACTGCACTCGATGAGGTCGTTCAGATGATGGGCGGCCTGGCCTATATGACTGGCCCTGCGGGACAACCACTGCGCGCGGGCGCAAGCGTGAACGACATCATGGGAGGCATGTTTGGCGCCATTGGTGTCCTCGCCTCGTTACAACAGCGCAATCGCACAGGCCACGGCCAAGAGGTCGCCAGTGCGCTATTTGAAAACAACGTATTTTTAGTTGCGCAACATATGATGCAATTTGCTGTCACCGGCAAACCAGCAAACCCAATGCCGAATCGCCTGAGCGCCTGGGCCGTGTACGACGTGTTCACGGTCAAAGACGGAGAGCAGATATTTCTGTCAGCCGTCAGCGATACGCAATGGGCCTTGCTCTGCAAAGAGTTTGCCTTTGATGATCTGAAAGCGGATGCGCGACTCGGCTCAAACAACGAGCGCGTCCAAAACCGCTCCTGGCTGATCCCGATCCTACGTGAACGTTTCGCCGTACTAAGTGCGAAAGAACTCAGCGAGCGTTTCGAGAAAGTAGGACTCCCCTACGCACCAATCACGCGGCCTCACGAACTCTTTGATGATCCGCACCTGCTCGCCACCGGCGGCCTTGCACCCGTGACAATCGCTGCCGACAATACAAGTTCTGGAAAAGATATTGAAACGCGTGCAGCGCTCTTGCCCCTCGCGCTGAACGGCGAACGACTGCGCATCAGAAACGCGCCACCCCGAATCGGAGCTGACACCGTAGAACTCTTACACAGCCTGGGCTACTCAACTGCCGAGATTGACAGCCTGAGGGACCAAGGCATTATTCGTAGCGCCGAACCAAATCCTCAATAAATTTTTCTATTTAAATCACTACACCTTTACCACCGGAGCAGACATGGACTTACATTTAAAAAACCATCACGTCCTCATCACAGGCGGCAGCAAAGGCATCGGCCTGGCCTGCGCAAAAGTATTTTTAGAAGAAGGCGCCAAAGTCAGCCTCGTGTCACGCGACCTCGCCACGCTAGAGGCGGCCAAAAAACAACTGGCCACACAAAATCCAGGTGCTGCTGCGCACATTGCGATCTACGCAGCAGACCTCAAAGCATCGGACTCGGCCGTAGCAGCCCTTGATGCAGCAGAAAAAGCGTTTGGTCCTGTCGATGTACTTGTGAACTCCGCCGGAGCCGCCAAACGCGTTGCGGCTGCAGACCTCAAACCAGAAAATTGGCGTGATGCGATGGATTCAAAATTCTTCACCTACATCAACATGCTAGATCCCTGCATCAAGCGCATGGGTGCACGTAAAAAAGGTGTAGTGGTCAACGTGGTCGGCAATGGCGGCAAGTCACCATCGGTTTTACACATCTCGGGCGGAAGCGCAAACGCAGCCTTGATGCTCGCAAGCGCTGGTCTGGCCGCAGCCTATGCTCCGCACGGTGTGCGGGTGAACGCAGTGAACCCTGCCGCAACGGCAACAGATCGTTTGATGGAAGGCATGAAGGTTGCAGCCAAGCACGAGAACATCTCAATCGAGCAAGCTATACAAAAAGCCACGGCACGCGTGCCAATGGGTCGACTTGCTACCCCCGAAGAAGTTGCAGACACAGTCGTCTATCTATCTTCAAGTCGTGCCAGCTACGTCACCGGCACCATTATTACGATGGACGGTGCGGCACACCCTCTGGTCGTTTAATCCCAGCCATCTCGATATACTGCTCGATCACAGCTCGGTAAGAGGCATCCGCCTTTAAGCCGAGCTTGTGTGTGCGCTGGCAATCAAACCTTGGTGGCCAACCACCCACAATTCTCTTTATGGTTGGGTCAGGTTGCACTGTTACCAAGGCAGCAACTTGAGGCCCCGCAACATCCTTCAGCGCTTGCAGCATCTCGCCTACCGTAACGGTTAAGGCAGGCAGGTTCAACGCAGTGCGACCTCCGAATTCTTCTCTACTGACTTCGACAACGCGCAAAATACCTGCGATCGTATTGTTTGGGGATGAGAGCGCGACCTCAGTAGAGAGCTCAACCGGACAAACAGAAGCAATCCCAGACAACGGTTCGCGCACAATACCGGACAAGAAACTTGAGGCAGCGCCGTTCGGACGGCCCGGCCTAACCGAGACTGTCATCAAACGAGCGACGCGCCCATCGATATAACCCTTGCGCGTGTAATCTGCGATGAGTTGCTCGCAAATGAACTTGTGAATGCCATAGCTTGACTGAGGAGTCGGCAGCGTCTCATCGCGCACAACATCGGCCAAGGGGATTGCTGGATCCGAACCAAACACGGCAACGGAGCTTGCAAAGAATAAGAGCGGCGCTTGCCCACTACGCGCTTGCTGAGCGCGCAACGCATCCAGAAGCTTTCTGGTTGTGTCGAGGTTCGAGCGCAGACCCAAATCAAAATCTGCCTCGCACTCGCCAGATACTGCAGACGCAAAATGAAAAACAGCATCGTAATTTTTTTCGCATAAGGCATCGACACGCGCAAGCAAATCGCCAACATCGACCTTCACTAACGGATGTGAGGCAATCTCTTGTCGCGCAGGCGCATACAAGTCAGCAAGTGTGAGCGACGTGATCGCCTGACCACGTAGTTGACCGCGCTTGAGTAGCGCTTGCGTCAATAGGGTTCCGAGAAAGCCAGCCGCACCAGTAATTAAAATATTCATGTTTACCAAGAAGCCTTAAAAAGTTCACGCAATTCTTGTATGGAAGTCTCATCCAACGCCTTCGCCGTGCAGCCCCCACGTAACCAAAGTTTCGCAGTCTCTTCGAGCTCTTCGAGCGTTGCCATGGCTGCGCCGGGAGTTGGCCCCCACACTTGCGGACCAAGCTTATCGCACATCACCGCTCTGAGGGACAAACCACGCGCGCGGTGGGACGCGACGAGCCGCTCAATCGCATCCGCAACCGCAGGAGCACCGGGACGGCAGTAATCGATCAGTGGTACGTGCCCGACTTTCATCACATAGTAAGGCGTGATGGGGGGAACGATATCGTCCTTAGACCAGACGCCGCGCAACGTTAAGTCAACGAGCCAGGACGAATGCGTGTGTACAACACAGCCAGCCTCGGAGTCGCAATCGTAGATACGTCGATGCAATACGAGCGTCTTGCTTGCTCGATCACCGCTTACCTGTTCCCCTTGCGCGTCAATGCGAGACAAGCGCGAAGGGTCAAGAAATCCCAGACAAGCATCCGTCGGCGTAATTAAAAAACCACCGCCATCTGCCTGGGGCACACGAACACTGATGTTCCCAGTCGAGCCATGCACATAGCCTCGCTCAAACAAGCTTCGCCCAATCCGACAGATTTCCTGTCGTAAAAAAATCAAATACTCTGTTTCAGTCGGATTGCTCATGAGGACAACTTTCCAAACGCTTTCAACAAAAAGTCCTCTGTGCCGAAGTTTCCAGATTTCAATGTGATGTGCAGGATTTGATCATTCACATTGGTTTTTCCAGCACACCAAGGCACGCCGGGATCAATTTGAGCCCCGATTTGCAACTGCTGCATTCCTAGGGCTTGAACGACTGCACC
>CAIYWO010000488.1 GCA_903929925.1 uncultured beta proteobacterium
GACTGTGATTTCTGGGGTCACAGAGAGCGGGGCCTGATTTTCTAAGAACGCCTTCCTAAGACGCTCCGCAGAATCACTAGCGGAGCTCTCTGTATCAAAGTTAAGGCTGACCCCGTCAGCCACTGCACGAAGCGCTTCTTCATCCATGGTGCGAGCAAGCCGATCAACTACGGCCTGAATGGTTTGATAGTTTTTTGCTAAGTCCTCAAGGGCTGGGCCAGAAATTTTTTCACCGGAAGGGGTTTCGATCGACGCTTGTTCAAGGGCAATTTTAAACAAGAGCTGATTTAATTCAATATCGTCTTTAATGTATTGCTCGCTTTTGCCGTGCTTTACTTTATAAAGCGGCGGTTGAGCAATATAAATGTGGCCACGCTCGATAAGTTCTGGCATTTGCCGATAAAAGAATGTGAGCAATAGCGTACGGATATGACTACCATCGACATCAGCATCGGTCATGATAATGATGCGGTGATAGCGAAGCTTGTCGGCCTTGTATTCTTCAACCCCGATACCGGTGCCAAGAACAGTAATTAGTGTGACCACCTCTTGGCTGCTTAGCATTTTGTCAAAGCGAGCCTTTTCCACATTCAAGATTTTTCCCTTCAAGGGCAAAATCGCTTGGAATTTGCGATCTCGGCCTTGCTTTGCAGATCCTCCTGCGGAGTCTCCCTCGACAATAAACAGCTCTGATTTGGCGGGGTCCTTTTCTTGACAGTCTGCCAACTTTCCGGGCAAGCCAATCCCATCGAGCGCCCCTTTGCGACGCGTCATTTCGCGCGCTTTTCTGGCGGCCTCCCGTGCTCTTGCCGCATCCACAATCTTGCCACACAAAATTTTCGCGTCCTGTGGCTTTTCAGCAAGATATTCGGTTAGGGCCTGAGCAACCACATCCTCAACAGGACCACGAACTTCACTAGAAACTAATTTATCTTTTGTTTGGCTCGAGAATTTCGGCTCGGGAACCTTTGCCGACAGAATGCAGGTGAGGCCTTCGCGCATATCGTCACCCGATATTTCCACCTTTGCCTTTTTGGCAACCTCATTCTCATCAATGTATTTATTAATGACGCGCGTCATCGCGGCGCGCAATCCGGTTAAGTGGGTTCCGCCATCGCGCTGTGGGATGTTATTGGTGAAACATAAAACCTGCTCGTTGTAACCATCGTTCCACTGCATTGCCACTTCGACCGTAATCGTTCCGCCCAGATCTGAGGGCCTGTCTGCCACTGCATAAAAGATATTGGGGTGTAAGACCGTTTTGTTTTGATTAATGTATTCAACAAAACCCTTGACGCCACCGGAAAATGCAAAATCTTCTTCTTGCCCGCTGCGCTGATCGACTAGGCGAATGTGAACGCCGTTGTTTAAAAAAGAGAGTTCGCGAATGCGCTTTACTAAAATCTCGTAGTGATACTCAATATTCCCAAAGATTTCTTCATCGGCCAAGAAATGGACCTCGGTCCCACGGAGATCGGTGTCTCCCGTTACCGAGATCGGCGATACCTCAACCCCATTCTCTATTTGGATGTTTCTATTTTGTACAACCCCGCGGCCAAACTCCATATGATGTGTTTTTCCATCCCGACGAATGGTGAGCCTTAGCCATTTGGATAGGGCATTGACGCAGCTAACCCCAACACCATGAAGGCCGCCAGATACCTTATAAGAGTTTTGATCAAATTTGCCGCCTGCGTGTAACTCTGTCATTACAATCTCAGCAGCGCTGCGCTTGGGTTCATGCTTATCGTCGTACTTAATACCGGTTGGTACGCCGCGACCATTATCAATAACAGATATTGAGTTATCGGTATGTATAACCACTGATATTTCAGTACAGTGGCCTGCAAGCGCTTCATCAATTGAGTTATCTAATACCTCGAAAACCAGGTGGTGAAGGCCTGTTCCGTCTGAGGTGTCGCCAATATACATGCCTGGGCGCTTTCGGACCGCCTCTAGACCCTCTAATATTTGAATCGATGCGGCACCATACTGCTCTACTACTTTGTTTTCTTCAGACATATCTTTTTATAACGTACTTTCTTTTTTTGAGTCTAAATGCGCATCGGCATAACGACATACTTAAACGACTCTGCCTTTGGTAGTGTAATAACGGCGCTGCTGTTGGCATCGCCTAGGCTAATTTGGATATCACTGTTTTTTATATTGGCCAAAACATCCAACAAATAGGTCACATTAAATCCAATTTCAACCGCCTCACCGTCGTACTGAATTTCAAGCTCTTCTTGTGCTTCCTCTTGTTCGGCATTGGTTGATTGAATGGTTATTTTGTTATTTGAAAGGGAAAAGCGCACCCCTTTAAACTTCTCGGTGGTCAAGATAGCCGCTCTTTGTAAGGAGGC
>CAIYWO010000489.1 GCA_903929925.1 uncultured beta proteobacterium
CGCTGCTCGAATCGCAGCGTCGTCGAGCTCGCCTCGGGCGATTAGATTCAGGTGCTTCTTGATGCCGACTAAGGCGATCGGTGCCATGCTTGCAAGTTGCGCGCTGAGCGCGTCTACACGGTCATGAAGTTTATCGGCTGGCACGATTTCATTTAAGAAACCAATCGCAAGCATTTCGGGCGCGAGGATTTTTTCACAAGTTAGAAACAGACGCTTCGCGTGATTCAAGCCGAGGCGTGTGACGTAGCGCACCATACCGCCTGGGTAAAAGTGCAGGCCCAATTTTGCTGCAGGCATGAACATATTGGCGTCTGGGACACCGATACGAAAATCGCACGCTAAGCTTAAATCAGTGCCGCCACCGTAGACGCCACCGTTGATTGCCGCAATCGTGACTGGGCGTGCGCGTTCGACGATGTCGACCGTATCACCGAAGAACATCGACGAGGGCGCTGCGTCAGCAGCCAAAGACGAGATGTCGTAGCCACTACAGAAGTATTTTCCATCTGCAATGAACTTAAGGACGATTACTTGCGCGTTGGCGTTAACTGTTTCGATATGCGCGCGAATAACATCGAGATCAGCAGGGCTTAAGCGATTGGCATAAGCGGGGTTACGCAAGCGGATTGTGGCAATCGATCCCTCGACCCTAAGTTCTGGCGTAGTGGGTGCGGAAGTAGACGGCAGGGCGGACATAGACGGTGTTTCCTTTGCTGCGATAAATACGTTTCAGAACGCTACACAGTCCTGTATGCTCGTGACGATAAAAAGACTCTGGGAGACAAGCTATGCGACACTTTATCGCACTTTTGACGTTGCTTTTCTGGACGGGTGGCAATGTGCTTGCACAGCAAGCGACGTTCCCCAGCAAACCACTGCGTATTGTTGTTCCAAACGCTGCAGGTGGGGGTACAGATGCCTTCGCGCGGGTGGTTGCTGCCAAGCTTGGCGAAGAGCTGGGGCAGTCCGTCATCGTTGAAAACAAGCCCGGTGCGCAGGGGGGGATCGGCACGACCTTTGGGGCCAAGTCGGCGCCAGATGGCTATACCTTGACCTTGGCATTCACGAGCACTTTCGCAGTGAATCCCTTCGTTCACAAAGATTTGGGTTATGACCCCTTGAAAGACTTCGCGGGTGTAGCGCTCGGGGTGACTCAGCCGTACCTAATTGTCACGTACCCCGATGCACCTTATAGCTCGCTCAAAGAGTTTGCTGAGTTTGCGCGCAAAAAGACGGGCGGTGCGACTTTTGCTTCAACGTCATCTCAGACAGAGCTGATTGGTGTTTTGTTTCAGACCATTGTTAAAACTAAGATGGTCTACATTCCCTACAAAAATGCGACGACTGCCGTGGTCGAGCTATCTCGTGGTGACATCGATGTCATGGTGGCGAGCCTGCCTTCGGCCATACCGCTGGTCAAAGCGGGTAAGTTGAAAGCGCTGGCGGTCACGGGAAATAAGCGCGTGGAGGCCTTGCCGAATGTGAAAGGTGCGGCAGAGTCCGGTTTTCCAGAGTTTGAGGCAAAGGGTTGGTATGGCTTGGCCGTGCCAGCAGCAACTCCCTTGCCCGTCATTCAAAAATTGAATCGCCACATCAATATCGTGCTGGCTATGCCAGAGGTGAAGGCGTCGCTTGTTGCTGCGGGCTTTGATATCGAGACTTCAACGCCTCAAGGGTTTTCAGAACTTATCAAGCAAGACTATCAGCGCTGGGGAGCGGTCGCTAAACAACAACGGAGCACCCAACCATGAGTGCGCAGGAAAGAAAAGGGCCTCTTGCACGGTTCCGTGTGCTTGATCTCACACGCTTGCGTTCCGGGCCGACAGCGGTGCGTCAGTTGGGCGATTGGGGGGCCGAGATCATTAAGATTGAAACACCCGAGGGCTTGGGCGTGAGTGATGGATGGGGCGATAGCCGCCTTGGTCCGGATTTTCAAAATCTGCATCGCAATAAAAGAAGTCTGACCTTAAACCTTAAAGATCCGGAAGGCTTGGCTATCTTTAAAAAAATGGCAGACAAGGCCGATGTCATCATTGAAAACTTCCGCCCCGATGTTAAGTTCCGGTTAGGTATTGATTACGAATCGCTAAAGCAAACAAATCCCCGCCTTGTTTACGCGAGTGTGTCTGGCTTTGGGCAAGATGGTCCTTATGCGAAGCGCCCTGGGTACGATCAAATCGTTCAGGGGATGGGCGGTCTCATGGCGGTGACTGGTTTGCCGGGACAGGGTCCTGTCCGTGCGGGTATTGCCGTGGCAGATTCTGCGACGGGCTTGTATTGTGCGTTGGGCATTCTGACCGCTTTGCTTGAACGCGAAGAGTCCGGTCAAGGGCAATGGGTCCAGACCTCCTTACTCGAGTCGATGATCGGCATGCTGGATTTTCAGGCGGCACGCTGGTTGATCGCTAAAGAAATTCCAGAGCAAGCGGGTAACGATCATCCGACCTCGATTCCGACCGGTGTCTTTCAAACTTCGGACGGCTACATCAATATCGCCGGTGCAGGCGCGCAGCAGATGTGGGAAAGACTTTGCAAAGCTATGCACGCCGAGCACTTGTTAGAGCGCCCCGAGTACAAGACGGGCAAACTGCGTTCGGCTAATCGCGTTGCCTTGAATGCGGAGTTGTCTGAGATCACGCGTTTGCACTCGACCCAGGATTGGATTCGTCGGTTTGAGGCTGCGAGTGTCGCGAGTGGGCCAATCTATAGAATGGATGAAGTGTTTGACGATCCGCAAACGCAGCATCTCGGGATTGCGGTTCCTGTGCATCATCCGGACCTTGGAGACATCAAGGTCGTTGGTCAGCCAGTCGCCTTGTCGCGTACGCCGAGTGAAATTCGCTCAGCTACGCCCGCGCGGGGTGCCGATACAGAGGCATTAATGCGCGAGTTTGGGTATTCGACTGAGCAAATTTCAGA
>CAIYWO010000490.1 GCA_903929925.1 uncultured beta proteobacterium
CCTGATTTTGTTGTGACACGGGTTGAGACATCGTACTGGCCGGCTTTCAGGGTTGTGGCCAAGACAAACTGACGCCAAGCGTACTTGCCCAGATCTGGTCCCACCAAGCGTGCGACCTGCCAGGTTTTACCGCCATCAAGCGATACTTCGACCTTGGCGATGTCTTCTAAGGCGCCCATGGCCACACCCGTGATTTGTACTGCACCCGCTTTGATCGGACCGTTGTCAGGCGAGGGTGATGTCACCCACGATTTAGCATCCATGGTCCAAACTGCGGGCTGACTAGGATCGCCCTTTTGACCGACCGGTGACATGCGGTAGCCGGTTTTTTGAATGGCGGCTTGCGTCTGCTCTTTGGTAAACGCCAAACGCTTGATGTACTTAATGTTGTTCACACCGCTGTAGCCAGGAACAATCAAGCGCAGCGGGCCACCGTGCGCTAAAGGCATCGGTTCGCCATTCATTTCCCAGGCTAGCATGGCATCTTGCATTGCGGCGACAGGTACCGAGCGCTCGACCACCACGGCATTTGGATCAATGCCCTCTGGAAGCTTTTCACCACCTGTGCCTGTCATGTAGACCATTCCGGTAGAAACGCCTCCGAGTGCTTGAATCACTTCGCGCACAGGTATGCCCGCCCACATGACACAGCCCGCTGCACCCGTCTGCCATCTTGTGCCACTGGGTTTGCCTGGAAACAAGCCACGACCGTTGCCAGAACATTGCAACACAGTCGCCATCGTTTCGTACCCCATCTGCTTGAGGTCAGCGATTGAAAGGGATTGTGGTTTTCCAACGCCTTCGACCGTGACTTTCCAAGCGTTGACATCACCAATATCGGCCGCTGAGGGTGCAGGCAGATTGTTACGGATGAACAGGCGATCGCTTGGCGTGATGATGCTTGAGCCGATTGCTGAACGCTTGGTTTCAATCGTTGTCGGGGTATGGATGATCATGCTGTCAGCGTGTTTCCAGCTGACATAGCTGGGCAACGGCTTTGCTGTGGAAGCGGCAGGGGCAGCGGCGCCTGAGGCAGCAGCAGGAGCGGCTGTTTGCGCGTTCGCATGCCTTGGATTGAGCCCGGCGGCAGCCACCAGACCAACGGTAGCCCCTAGCAGATTTCGGCGTGTAATTTTGATTGAACTTGTCATGATGACCTCTTGAGATATGAGCGCGGTAGTCGTTATCGATAATGAGGTAAAACTTAGAGCGCTTGGCGTCGGCAAGCTAGCCGTTTATTCGCTGTGGCACTACCTCCAATTTTAGCGGACTTGATGCTGAATGAAGCAAAAAGTGCTTTTTACACAGGCTCAGTGCTCCCCGCCCATTTTTTTGTGCTCGAAGCGGCTTAATAGGCGAACGAGTGGCCAAAGCAGGACGAGGTAGAAGATCGCTGCCAGCACGATGGGCGATGGGTTATAGACGAGCGACTGAGCATCCCGAGCCACGCGCAAGAGTTCGGGCATGGCCACAGCGCTTGCCAGCGTTGTAAGTTTAATGACTTCAATCGTGTTGCTGATCAAGTCGGGCATCACGTTTCGCGTAGCCTGTGGAATCTGAATGTAGAGCAATGTCTGCGTCGCAGAGAGCCCAGTGGAACGCGCCGCTTGAATCTGACCGCTTGGTACGCTTTCAAGACCAGCGCGAAAGATTTCCCCGTAGTACGAGGAGTTATTCAACATGAAGCCGATCACAATAGCCAAAAGCTTTGGAAGTTCCCAGCCTAAAAATGGCGTACCGTAGTAAATAAATATCAGCAAGACGAGTGGCGGAAGGGCGCGAAAGACATCGATATAAACAGCAAGAATGCCACGCGCCCAGCGGTTTTTGAGCGTGATAGAAAG
>CAIYWO010000491.1 GCA_903929925.1 uncultured beta proteobacterium
GCGATATTTGCTGTTACGGAAATATTGCCTCGGCCGCCCAACAAAATTAATGCTGCAGCCGTTGCATCATCTCCGCTGAGCACAAGAAAACTTGAAGGCAAATCGCGAATCAATAATGCGCCGCGACCGATGTCACCTGTCGCGTCTTTGATCCCGATAATTCCTGGAATCTGAGCCAAACGAACGACTGTTTCGTGGGCCATGTCTGCAACTGTGCGCCCTGGTACGTTGTACAAAATTGTCGGTAAGTCGACAGCCTCTTGGACTGCTTTGAAGTGTTGGTACATGCCTTCTTGAGAAGGCTTGTTGTAGTAAGGGACTACAGACAAGCCTGCATGCGCACCTACTTTGCGTGCGTGCTCGGCCAGATGGATCGCCTCGGCGGTGGAATTTGCACCGACACCGGCGATGACTGGGATACGACCAGCGGAATGCGAGACTGCCAACTGAATCAACTCTGCATGCTCGTCCACGTCAACAGTAGGCGATTCACCTGATGTGCCCACGATGACCAACGCATCCGTGCCCTCTTTGGCATGCCAATCGATCAGCGCTTTATAGCTATCGTAGTCAATACTGCCGTCAGAATGCATCGGGGTTACCAAAGCAACCATACTCCCCTGAAACTGGGGTCCGTTTGTAGATGAGGTCGTGGCCATAGATATTATCGGGTCCGGAGCACATTTAGGGGCGCACAAGCGCCATTAAAAAACTTATCTAAGTTTAACGGATAAGCAATGAAACAATAGCGAAAACCTATAGAAATAAGCGTACGATCCACTCCCCCATGCCAATGAGGGGAGAAATCACCGTCGTCAGCAGTCCCGTAGCAAGCAGCGCGATGACAACCCACATACCATAGGGCTCCAAACGCCCAAACTGCCAAGCAAGCCGATTCGGCAGGAGGCTAAACAAAACTCGCCCCCCATCCAGGGGCAAAATAGGCAACAAATTCAAGGCCATGAGGACTAAGTTAATGTGAATGCCGGCCTGAGACATTTCAAACCAAAATCCAGACCGCTCACCGCTTTCAAACAGAATCCGCAGCCCGATCGCCCAAGCGATTGCCATCAGCAGGTTGGCCGCAGGTCCGGCTAGCGCCACCCAGAGCATATCCTGCTTGGGCCGGCGCAATTGACCAAAATCCACTGGCACAGGCTTTGCCCAACCGAACAGGAGCGCGGGACCGCCTAGCAACTTTGAGAGCAACAGAATACCGACCGGCACCGCGATGGTTCCAATGGGATCAATGTGTTTTAACGGATTGAGGGTTACTCGTCCCTCAAGCGTCGCTGTCGCATCCCCAAAAAGGCGGGCAATATACCCATGCGCTGCCTCATGTAAGGTAATCGCAAACAAGACTGGCAAGGCATAGACCGTTAAGGTCTGGATGATTTCGCTCATTAGCCGATTGTAGTGTCTAAAGTCTTTAATCGTGAGAGAGACCGAGAGCCGCTGGATCTCCTAAACCAAGTCGAACAACAAGCGGTGTATTTCCAGTTAAATCGATGACTGTTGTTGGCTCCAGTGCGCAGGCACCCGCATCAATGACCGCAGCCAACCGATGTTCATACCGTGCACGGATTTCCGCTGGATCATTCAACGGCGTCTCTTCCCCCTCAGGGATCAGCGTCGTGGACAATAACGGGCCCGCAGCTTGTTCTAGCAGCGCTAGTGTCACAGGATGATTCGGGACACGCACACCGATCGACTTACGCGAAGGATGGGAAACACGTCTGGGCACCTCACGCGAGGCATCCAAAATAAATGTCCACGGGCCTGGGGTCGCAAGCTTGAGTAACCGAAATTGCGCGTTGTCTACTCGGGCAAATTGACTAATCGCAGCCATGTCACGACAAAGAACGGTCAAATGATGGCGATCATCGAGTCCCCGAAGCTTACGCAATGCCTCAGCAGCCCGACGGTCATCGAGCCCAGCAACCAAGGCATAGCTAGAGTCGGTCGGTACGGCCAAAATGCCGCCCTCTTGCAATAACTGAGCGGCCTGCTTAATCAGCCTGGGCTGCGGATTGCTGGGGTGTACGGCAAATAACTGTGACATGAGGCATGCGTCCAATGCAAGGAAACGCGGGGCGGTTAGAATACAGGCTCAACGTCCCCGTAGCTCAATTGGATAGAGCACTCGCCTTCTAAGCGAGTGGTTGTGAGTTCGATTCTCGCCGGGGGCGCCACAACACCTCGGCCTACTGAATAACCTTGGCTTTGTCGCGCAGCGTTTTAACGTAGTCAAAGCGTTGCTTTTGTACAAGCATCTGGCGAATATCGTTTTTTGCTAGCTCGTAACTAGGCGCAACAAAAGGGCGCTTATCCTCGAGTTTGATGAGGTTCCAACCAGCAGGCGTCTGAATAGGTGCAGCCGACAAACCACCTTTTGCCAGATTCACCATCACATTGGATATCGCGGGCAAAATCTGCGCTGCAACGACCCAACCCACTTCGCCAGAGCTCTTCTTGCTTGGGTCGATGGACAATTCGCTGGCCAACTTCGAAAACGATTCACCTTTCCTTAACCGCGCCAGAATCGCTTTGGCTTCCGCCTCAGTCGCCGTAACAATCAGGCTGACACGATATTGTTGTTCGTCTTTCATTGCAGCGATTTGCCGATCAAACTCTGCCTTGAGTGCATCTTCTGTGATGGGGTTGCGACGCGCATAATCGTTTAGAAGAATTTCGACCATAAACGTCTGTCGCACCTGGGCCCACTGCGCCTGGGCCTCAGCCGCCTTGTCTAAGCCCAACCGTGCCGACTCTTGCGCAAGCACCTCCCGCGTGACCAGCTCATCTTGAATTGCTTGACGCAACTCGGGTGTGTCGCGCTGCCCCTGGGCAATGTTCACACGTACATTTTGATCAAGCAGTGCCTGAGGAATTGCCACACCGTTCACGGAGGCAACGGCACCCGCTGGTTTGTTTTGAGCGTGCGCCAGAGAGGCCGACAGACCCGCGAGCAGGAGGGCCGCAAATACGTTGGTGAGATGTCGGTTCATATGCTCATTGTTCAAGAAGCGTGCACAAGCGCACAAAATTAAAATTTGTTTAGCGAACAGTCTGATTATAGATCTCGACGCTCGATTCGCACGTATTTCATTATCTGTTATGTTGCGATGGTTCGCTATAGATAGCGCCCGTCACCATAAAACCAAGGGAGACAGAACATTATGACCGCCGACTTACTTAAGGCCTTCGCTCCGACAGGTGTGTTGCGTGCTTCACTGAACGTTGGTAACCCCGTGCTTGCCAATCTGGACAAGGATGGCAAACCCTTCGGTATCTCCATCGATCTGGCACACGCACTCGCGGAAAAACTGGGCGTGCCCTGCGAACTCATCGTCAACGAGACCGCGGGAAAATCGGTTGCAACAGTTGAGGCCGGACGCGCAGACATCGGCTTTTTTGCGATTGATCCAGATCGAGGTAAAGATATCTCGTTTACGGCCGCTTATGTCTTGATCGAAGGGTATTACATGGTGCGCAGTGATTCGTTGATTACAACGAACGCCGATGTGGATGTCGCCGGCAAGCAAGTCGTAGTGGGCAAAGGTAGCGCTTACGATTTATTCCTGACCCGTCATCTCAAGCAAGCCACCATCATCCGTGCGGTATCTTCCCAAGCCGTTATTCCAGACTTTCTAGCCCAGCACATTGAGATCGCCGCCGGCGTCAAGCAACAACTTGAAGCCGATACAAAAGACGTGACAGGCCTTCGCATGCTTCCCGAGCGTTTTATGGTGATCAACCAAGCAATGGGTGTACCAAAGACAAAAGGAGTGGCTGCAGCTGCGTACCTAAGGCACTTCGTGGAGGAGATGAAAGCGAAAGGCTTCGTCAAGGAATCCATGACCCGTCACGGCATTCAGGGCGCAGGTGTTGGCCACGCCGCAGATCCAACAAAAGACCCTCTCGAAACTACAAACTAAACGCTAGAGGTAAGGCGAGGCAAGCCAAACAATCTTGTCTCGCAAGCGCAATGCAAACGATCGCCGCATTAAAGAGCGGATGGTGATCCGCTCAGCCTTCGAAATGGTTGTGTCAATGCGCGCATCTAATTGTTGCGTCAAAGTGCGATCGTAGACCTCAAGATCCAACTCAAAGTTCAAACGCAGGCTGCGCGGATCAAGATTGGAAGATCCCACATACGACCACCCTCCATCGACGGTAAATAGCTTGGAGTGATCGAACGTCCCGGAAGACCGCCAAACACGACACCCAGTCAAAATGAGCTGATCAATCTGAGCCATCATGGCAGCGTCAACAAGCTTGAGGTTGTTTGCGCCAGGGAGCACGATGTCTACGATCACACCGCGGCGGGCGGCTGTGGCTAACGCGGCAACCAAAGAAACGTCAGGCAAAAAATATGGGCTTTGGATACGAACATGGTTTTGCGCAACAGATAACGCACCAAGCAACATATCGTGCGTACTCCCAAGCGTCGCATCAGGTCCAGAGGGGAC
>CAIYWO010000492.1 GCA_903929925.1 uncultured beta proteobacterium
AAAACTCAGGTTAGCGCCCGTCGCGACACGCTTTGGTGTCGCTCCTGCCTGCTGTTCACTGACCAAGATACCCAAACCGTCGCATCAGTTCAACGGTGGCGCCATCGGCCATGAGGTCGCGCTCCATTCGGTAAGCATCTCCAAAAAAATCTTGACTGGCTACGCGGTCATTTAGGACAGTTCTAAGCACTCCCAACGCGGCTTCTCGGTCAAAAATACTTTCCATGTAAAGCACTCTTGCCCCAGCAGAGCCATGACCGAACGCGTATACAAAATATTGGAACTGCAGATTCCCTTCACGTGCAGTTTTTGGACCGGTAATCACCGCAAGCGCTTTTTCAAACTCTCCCGGTTTGAGTTTTTTACTGAGTTCGCGCACGGCCTGATCTAGAGCTTCGATCTGTACATTTGCAGCATCTGCTGCGTTGGCGAGAAGCAATGGTGCAAGGGCGCGCGAGTAGCGGGTAATGGAAGCCATATCGACATTTTCGCGGCTTAATACATTATCGATATAAGCGCGTGACAGCGACAAGATCTTCTGCTGGCGTACTCTTTGTACTTCGGTGAATGATGCCTTGGTCAGATTTGCCTCGGCAATGTCCACATTCTTAAGTAACGTCCTCAGTCTCTCAATCCAAGGCTGCTTTGTTGGGCTCTCGAGTAGTCCTATCGACGCCGAGTGCACACCAAGAGGAAGATGTGAAATTGACTTGATATCGTGATAAAGAGGTGGCGAATAGGGTAGGGAGCCCAAATCCTCACCCCTAATTAAGGTGACGGTGTCTGTCACCAGAAAGACGGGTTGATCACTCTTTAATGCAAGGGCTCGTGCGGCTCCGTAAGATTCTCTTGCGACTGCATTTAGATCGTTGAACAAGGAAGGTGTCGGACTCTGCGCATAGGCGGGCAGAATCAAGGCAAAAAAGACGGCAACAGTTTTAAGGGTGATTCTGTACATGTCAGGTCCAATATTAAGGTGAATGGGTTTGTATGCTACGGCTATTGGACGAGCGTTGCATTCGATCCCCTGTTGCGCTCAACGTCCTGCAAGTTTTCGGCCGAGCTGAATTGCAGGCTTCTCGACCAGGCAGTAGATCGCAGCTGACAAAACAATTGAACCCAGGACCGACAGCAGCAAATAGGTCGAAAGATGTGCTCCGTTGAGTGCGGGCAGACGCTCATCGCGCACGAGGACAAAGAGAGGGTAAAAAACTAGGGGGTGAAACAAGTAAAGTGAATAACTAATTTTACCGAGCCATGTGCATAGTCGATTGTTAATCTTGAGGATAGTTGAAAACACGACAAAAAGCCCCAAGCCGATCGCTATTGGTAGAAATAGCCGAAGGATATTGGGCGAATAGGCTGAAGGTACCAAGTTATAGGCAATTGTCACTACCAACGGACTTAAGCATAGGACGAATGGGAACAAGATCAGAATCGCCTTGAGGGGTCGAGAAAAGCTGGTGACTCCCCTACTCAATTGGTCATCGTTCCAGCGTCGAAACAACGCTCCCCAAAACATGATCGCTAGATACAAGCCATAGACTGGGCGGTATTCAAGCAAAATGCCTGCGCTCGCAGGATGAAGGCGATAGGCGGCTACTGCCAAGCCGGACAAAAGGCTTGCGAATAAAGCAGCTGCCAGCCAACGAGGTTGATGTAACAGCCGCAGCATAAACAGAACAACACACACGCCATAAAAGAGCAGTTCAATACGCAGGGTCCAGTACAAACCCATTACGTCGGGCACACCTAACAGGCCTTGAATCATCGTGAGATTTAAGAGCAAGGTCTGTGCCGAAAACGGAGACAGCATGTACAGCCCAAGCAAGCCGCTCGCCAGTACCGAAACCCAATAAGCTGGGTATAGACGAAAAAATCTGCGTATAAAAAAAACCTTCAGCTCACTTCGTGTCGTTTCACCGCTCTGTGCCCTAAGACTTGACGGGATCACAAAGCCACTGATCGCAAAGAACAGCACAACGCCGATATGTCCGGTATCAACTGCCCATGCAAGTTCAAATAACCAACCGCCTGCTGGCGCCTGAGGCAATTGCATGAACACTTCGCTAGCGTGTAACCAAATGACTAGCAACGCAGCGACGCCGCGTTGCGCATCGATATACGCCAAACGGGTAGCTGGTTGCTGAGACGCGTAGATCTGCTTCAATCTATCTGGATACCGTTATCTGTGAGCAAGTCAGCGTGGAGTACGCCTAGCTTGGTCGTTTTTAGGCGTAAAAAAGGCCCCATAAAGGGCTTCTTGGCGGAGAGGGTGGGATTCGAACCCACGGTGGATTTGCACCCACGCCTGATTTCGAGTCAGGTACATTCGACCACTCTGCCACCTCTCCGGGGTGCGGTTGGGTAACCGCGAGCGCTGGGTCAAGCGCGTAATTCTAGCAGAAACTCCCGAGCCAACCGTTAAACTAGAGGCCTTAGCTCTTTGGTTCTACCTAACAAGCGAGACCCGTGCCATGCTCTTTGTCTTATCGCCCGCCAAGAAACTCGACTACGACTCCGCACTGAATGTGCAAACGCACACTCAGCCTCTGTTTGTAAAAGAAGCCGCCGCGTTGATCAAGGTGCTCAAGGCGCGTTCAGAAGCTGAGGTGGGTGAGTTGATGGATTTGAGCCCTGCGCTAGCCAAGCTCAATGTCGATCGCTATGCTGCTTGGAAGCCAAGCTTTAACCAGTCCAATTCCCGCCAGGCGATCTTGGCCTTTAATGGTGACGTGTATGAAGGTCTTGAGGCCTCGACACTTAAGCCCAAGGATCTTGAGTGGGCACAAGAGCATGTTGCGATCTTAAGCGGGCTGTACGGCGTATTGCGGCCGTTGGATCTGATGCAGCCATACCGCTTGGAAATGGGGACCAAACTTGATAACCCCGGCGGCACGAATCTCTATCAGTTCTGGGCAAAGACAATCGCCCCATATTTGAATGAGCGTCTTGCAAAAGACAAAGCTCCCATCATCGTAAATCTTGCGTCTGAAGAGTATTTCAAATCGGTCGATTCAAAACAGCTCAAGGCGCGTGTGATTCAGTGCGTGTTTCAAGACGGGAAGGGAACTGCATGGAAGGTGGTGAGTTTTCATGCAAAACGCGCACGTGGACTGATGGCGCGTTTTGCGATTGAAAACCGCATCACAAAGCCCGAGGGGCTAAAGAAGTTTGATGCCGAGGGTTACGCTTTCGCCGCGGACGTCTCAACCGAAGATAAGCTCGTGTTCAGACGCCCAGGCGCATAACTTCAATTCCGCTTAGTGCATGCTCCAGCCGTGGCTGACCACCACGGATTGACCGGTTAGTGCATTGCTTTCAAAGCCCGCTAGAAAGGCGATGACGTTTGCCACGTCTTCAGTTGTCGTGAACTCGCCGTCGACCGTATCTTTCAGCATGATGTTTTTAATGACTTCGGCTTCGCTGATATTGAAAGCTGCCGCTTGCTCGGGGATTTGTTTTTCGACCAGAGGCGTGCGCACAAAGCCTGGGCAGACTACGTTTGCACGTACGCCTTTGGGGCCGCCTTCTTTGGCAACCACTCGAGCAAGGCCCAAGATGCCATGCTTGGCAGCCACATAGGCTGACTTCAAGCGAGAGGCCTCGTGCGAATGCACCGAGCCCATGTAAATGATTGAACCACCGCGCCCAGCCGCATACATATGCTTGAGTGCCGCTTTGGTGGTTAAGAAGGATCCGTCTAAGTGAATCGACACGACTTTTTTCCATTCGGCATAAGGAAAGTCTTCAACGGGATGCACGATTTGTATGCCAGCGTTTGCAACCAGTACATCAATGCTGCCAAACTGTTTGACTGTCTGATCAACACCGGCGGTGACAGCTGCTTCGTCGGTGACGTCCATCACGACACCCATGGCCTTACCGCCAGCGTCAATGATTTGTCGTGCGACTGCGTCTGCGGCCGTCTGATTCAGATCGGCGATGACCACTGCTGCGCCTTTCTGTGCAAGGGTGAGGGCGGCTTGGCGGCCGATACCACTTGCGGCGCCAGTAACTAGCGCGACTTTACCTTTGAGGGACATGTCATTTTCCTTATGAGATAACGAAGAGAATATTTAAATTGCAGTAGGTTTTAGATGTTGATGAATGATTGACATCTCTTGATCGATGACAGCGACTGTGTTGTGCAATTGTGTCATGGGGTAACTGAGAGTGGGTTGACTGCCGTCACTCACCATCGCAGGCAATGGTGGTAGGTAGCCACTTCTGTGTGCTTCCAAAAAGGGTACGAGTGCCAAAAGGTGGTCAGTCATAGGTTGCGGCGCTTCCTGCGACGTGGCTAAAGTATGGATCACAGTCGCAATCTGCGAGGCAAGCGTGTGGTTCTGAATCATTAAGTTGTTGAACTCGACCGCATGCCACTGGCGTGAGTGTGGTTCTAGCATCATCCGATAAAACGCATCAGCCAAATTACTCAGCGCGACATAGGCATTTTTGCGGGATAAGCGCCAGGCCAAATCGGCTTGCTTGACTTGCTCGTCGAGAGGATTTTTTCCTGACTGTTGGAAGACGGCAACATACTTTAAGCCCGCGCGAAGGTATTCGCGATTCGCCGAAATAGCCGCCCGGGTGAGAGACGGCATGAACTGAGCTTCCCACCACGGCAGGAAGTAACTGCAGGCAAACGAAATCACTGAGCCGATAAATGTGTCGAGCGCGCGATCTCCGATGACGGTTGCGGCGGTTGGATCCACAAAGTGAAACGCCAGGAGTACGGCATTGGTATTGAAAACGGACGCGACCATGTAGTTGATTTGCAGCATGCTGCCACCGATGATGGTGGACAGCACCATGATCACGAGGAGCCATGAGTTACTCAGGTTGGCGACCATAATCCCAAGCGCGAGAGCGCAGCCAATCAGTGTGCCCACCAGACGCCAACCGTTGCGCTGACGTGTCAGCGCAAAACCTGGCTTCATAATGATGAAGACAGTCAATAAAATCCAGTAGCCTTGCTCGGCCAGCTGCGGCACGACCGTCCAGACGGTCATGGCGATCGCAGCAGCAAGTGTGACGCGCAACGCGTAGCGGCAGATGGGTGAGTCCAGGCGCAGGTTGCTGGTAATCATGCGCAACCGATAGTGCTCACGCGATAAAAACTGGCTGAGCGATTGGTCAAGCACCACCGATTCCAGCGGTTTTGCGTTGGGCTTGCGTCTGGTCGCTTCGATCATACGATCAATGATTTCTGCGCTGTGACGCAGGCGTCTTAAAATTTCGATGCATAGGTTGTACGTATTGGGATCGCTCACTGCGAAACCATTGCGCGTCATTTGTTCGATCTCATATTCCAGCGCACGAAGTTCTGCCTTGACGCTACTGCGATGCGAGGCAGTCGTTTCCTTCGATACCGATAGGGCGATGTAGTCTAAATCGATCGACATCTTCCTGAGGGCATCACGCATGAAAAGCAGTGCGTCTGAGTCGCCTAAACGCTCTCTGAGTAAGGCATAGTCAGTGCGCGTGGCCACTAGCGTTTCAAGAATATCGATCATCTCGATAAATAGGTTCCACAACATGATTCGCTTGGCATCTGTGATCAGCCCTGCCTTTGCCAGGCCGCGCAGCACCATGTCACGCGCACCCTGATGCTTGTCCGTCATGCTTGATTGGCACGCAACCAGTTTGCGATAGCTGTCTTCAAGATCACGGCCGTTGTCGTACATGTCAGCACGGCGCCCGATGTAATCCGCCGTGGCGAACAAGGCAACCGATAAGGCTTGCTCTTTCTCGCGCACATGCATCACCCTACTGAGTGAGTAGCTAAATACGGTGTAGAAGAGGCCGCCAGCAAAGGAGGTGAGTGTGTGTAGCCATACCTCGTGCGCTGGCAAGGCCTCATGCATTGTGACTGTCATGAGCAGCAAACAAGCGAAACCGATCTGTCCGCCTTTTTTGCCAAACACGGAAAGCATCGAATAGGCGAAGCACTGCCCAATAACTACAAACCAAAT
>CAIYWO010000493.1 GCA_903929925.1 uncultured beta proteobacterium
ACGAGTGGGGCTTTAGCAACCGTATGCTCGACACCACTGTGGCGTTAATGGCAGCGAAGTAAATCAGACTATGACGACTGTTCAAACCCTTTCTGCCCTGGCTCAGTCGGGCAAACTCTCCGGCAAGCGGGTGTTTATTCGCGCCGATTTGAATGTTCCGTTTGATGATGCAGGCCACATCACCGAAGACACGCGTATTCGTGCCTCGGTGCCCGGCATTCGCTTGGCACTTGACGCCGGCGCTGCGGTGATGGTGACCTCACATCTCGGACGTCCAACTGAGGGCACACTGACAGCTGAAGATTCCTTGGCGCCTATCGCCAAGCGACTCTCCGAGCTGCTCGGCATACCCGTGAGTTTGGTGCAGAATTGGGTCGACGGTGTCCAGGTTTCCCCAGGACAAGTCGTCTTGCTTGAAAATTGCCGGGTCAACAAGGGTGAAAAGAAAAACGATCCCGAGTTGTCCAAGAAAATGGCTGCGCTGTGTGACGTGTACGTCAACGACGCTTTCGGCACTGCGCATCGTGCAGAGGCAACGACGCATGGTATGGCACAGTTCGCCACAATCGCCTGTGCCGGTCCGCTGCTGCAGGCAGAGCTCGAGGCCCTTGGCCGTGCTTTGCTTGCACCCAAACGCCCGCTGGTGGCGATCGTGGGTGGTTCAAAGGTTTCAACCAAACTGTCGATCTTGCAGTCGTTGGCTGACAAGGTTGATCAGTTGATCGTCGGCGGTGGTATCGCCAATACGTTTATGTTGGCAGCTGGCTTGCCGATTGGTAAATCGTTGGCCGAACCTGACCAAATCGATCAGGCGCGTGCGGTGATGCAAAAGATGCAGGCGCGTGGCGCTGCGGTGCCAATCCCAGTTGATGTGGTCTGCGCGACTGAGTTTTCAGCGCAGGCGAAAGCCACAGTGAAGGCTGCCAAAGACGTGGTCGCTGATGATTTGATTTTGGATATCGGTCCGCAGACTTCTGTTCAGCTGGCTGATATTTTGAAAAACGCCGGCACGATCGTTTGGAATGGTCCGGTTGGCGTGTTCGAGTTTGAACAATTCGCGCAGGGAACAGAGTCCTTGTCCCGTGCGATTGCAAGTTCAGCCGGCTTCTCCATCGCGGGCGGTGGTGACACGCTCGCTGCGATCGCGAAATTTGGTATCACCGACAAAGTTGGCTACATCTCGACTGGGGGCGGTGCCTTCCTCGAGTTCCTAGAAGGCAAAACTTTGCCGGCTGTGGATATTTTGCAAAAGCGAGCCGCAGGTTAGAGCGTCCTCCGGCGGACGTTAATCAACAATAAATAGCGTCGCACCAGTCTCAGTTGAGGACTGGTGTGGCTCAGCCGCGTCCGCAACCTGATAGCTCATGCCAGGCGTTAAATCGAACGTTCTACCGTCTTTTAGGACGGTATGGAGCGAGCCGCTCAGGCAAAGCAGGATGTGTCCTTTTTCGCACCAGTGATCGGCTAGATAGCCCGGTGTGTATTCGACCATCCGAACCCGGATCGTGCCGAATTGCCGCGTGCGCCAAAAGGCTTTACCTGTGGTTCCCGCATGCTCTGTGGCCGGAACCTCTGACCAGTCGGTTGTGCCAAACGGAATCTTGTCGATTTTCATAAAAGCTTGAATTTTTAAAGGTTTGCCCCCATTGTGAAGGGGTATCCACTTCTTTTGGCGTGCCTAAGCACAGCCACACCCATGGAATTTAAAGACTATTACAAGATATTGGAAGTGCCACGTGATGCTTCGCAGGACGGATCTGATGGAAGAGATCCGAGCCTTGCGGGCACAACTCGGGCGATAATCTCGATAGTTCCCTAAACAAGGGGTTTCGATCGGGC
>CAIYWO010000494.1 GCA_903929925.1 uncultured beta proteobacterium
CATCCACGCCAAACACAGCTTGGTATAGATTGTTGTTAAAGCCATTGCCACTGCTATCACCCGAACGCTCGCCGCGCTGGTAGGCGATCTCACCCCAGGCACGACCGTCTGCGACGGCTGCGCTCGTGTGGTTTGCAGAGTTGGGGTTTACGGCGGGATTGGAACTCATGTTGGCAGTAGGTAGCCCTGAGGGGTTGTTACCTGTGATCGCGCCTGACGATAAGGGGGTGGCTACATTGGCAACTCCAGCACCGCCATTGAGCTGATTCGGCGCCATCGGGAAGTCACCCAGGCGTGCCAGCACTGCTTGCTGCACGCGTTGGGTTGTCTGTGGAAGCGTGGCTGCTGAGGCCGCATGAATCTCACCCGAGAGGGACTGTGCAAAGCCTGCAAGACTTGCTGCGGTTTGACCGGCAACGGCATAGAGCAAAGAGTCTTGTGCGGCCGTGGCGGTACCAGTCTTGTTAACGCCTAAGAGCTGATCCAAGACGTTTGCCACTTCTTGGGCGTTGTTGGTGCTTGATGACAACGTAGAGCTGTACGAAGTCGGTGTCACCGCCAGATCAAGGCTATTGCTACTGTTGACGTTATAGAACGCGATGAGCTGTGTCCCGGTGGCTAGCTCGGCTGGCTGCGTCAGTGTGCTAAAGCGACCAGAGATGCCGCCCGTGGCCGTCACCATGCGGAAGCGATCGCCAAGTGCTGGAACATAGATCGCACTGCCGTAGCCTGACTCGCTTGCGCTAAACAAGTTAGATAAGCGTGGCGTAAGCGTCGCACCGGAATTAATCACCAGTTGACTACCGACAGTTACAAAGGAGTAATAGCCTGAAGCACCTACAGGGGTAGCGCTGCTTGCCTGCACGGTACCAGCGATGTCTTGCTGGTAGATTGACCCAGAATTCAGCGTCAAGCTTTTAGTGAAAGACAATTGGCCTGGGGAATTACCCGGCTTAAGCACGCCACTCACGATGCTGTTTCCCGCGATCGTACCTGTACCCATCAGCGTGCCCGCAGATGCTACGAATACATCACCCGTGCCGGTTGCAGAGGGACCCGCCACCGCCAAGGTGCCACCAGATACTGTCGTGCCGCCGCTGTAAGTGTTGGCTCCGCTCATGGTCGTACTGCCAGTACCGACAAAGGTTAAACCGCCCACACCCGAGAACACGCCAGAGAGGATGGCAGCGCCAGAGGTCGGATTCTGAATTGTGCTTGCACCAGTCACGCTAAATGCGGTGCTTGAGCTATCGCCACTTAACAGCACTAGTGTGCCACCAGACAACACTGGGCTCGCGCCAATTGAGGCAAGCCCGACGCTCGTACCGCTCGAGATATTTGAGACGCTTGTTCCGCTGGATGATGAGCCTGTACTGCACACACCGCATGCCGTGATGAGTAAGTTCCAGATGCCAGACGTAGGCGTTGTTTGTGTCAAAACAAAGGTGTAGCCGTTTGATGTGCCACTCGTATTAACAAGGTTGTCGGCCGCGATCCCGCTTAAGACTGCATCGAGTGTTGTATTGAGGATCGAACTATTAGTGGTCGATAAAGACGAAATACCAAAGATCATTACCGTACCGCTATTTAGACTAAAAAGAGGGGCAGTCAGTTTGCCGTAGCTCGCGGCACTATCAATAATTATGTTGTACGCAGTTGGCAAATTGCTTTGCAGCGACAGTGCGCTACTTAAATTGTTCAGCTCCCTGATTATTCCATCATTCTTAATGCTTCTCGTGCCTCCGCTGATCGTCCTGGTGTTAGTCAGCGTATCAATTGTGGCGCCTCCCTCATTCCAAATACCATACGCCCCGCCTGCAATCGTGCCACGGTTGGTGATCGTTCCAATCAACTCACCACTTCGATTAAGAATCCCTGTACCAACGGCCGAAGAAATAGTGCCCGAGTTGACGATCGATGTCATTGTTGCAGAATTATCAATGCCTGATCCCGCCCCAGAGATCACGCTTATTGAGCCCTCAACTATCAAGGACGCTCCAGGAGCTGACGAGGAAACCTGAACACCATCTTGACCGCCAGACGCTGTCACTGTGATGCCAAACGGCACAGTGATCACTTGACTGACCTCAATTTCCCATTGCGAGCCTTCGCAGCTAACACTGGGCGATATATTGTTTATGCAGTTATTAACAATACCCGCTTGAAGGTTGCCTGAAGGCGCCAGAAGAAAAACTAGCATCGCAACCAGGGAACTAGCAATAGTTGAGGCGCGCAAGTTTGCGAAAAGCAAATCTTTGGTCTTGGTGTGGTGCATGATCTGCGCTCAGGATGCCTAGCGTTGACGAAGTGATACGGAACTTGCTACTTAGCAAAACGTATTGGTTGTGTAACCGAGAAGTCTAGATTTGTCGAGTTCGGCGCTGTAAACAAAGAAGTTAGGCTCTATGTAACGGCATTTGGTGGGGCAGTGCGCCCGCTCTCACAAACCGGCTGAGGTGCTGCAATCCCAGATTTTTTCTTTTGGTATGCGAGAGGGATACGAACTCTGGGCACCCTTCCCCTAAAACGCCACTCGCAATCCCACACTCCCACCGTACAGCGTCTGCCCTGTCCTCGCCTCGACCGAGACTCCGGCGTAGGCGTAGGCACTGTCAGCCACTTTGACCGTACCATACAAGCCAGCTTGTACGAACGTCGAGCCCGCCGTGGGGGTAGTGACGCTGCTCGAGAAACCACCGAGGGTGGTGTTAAGCGTTGGGTTGAGTAAGCCCTGCGAGTCAGCGCCGATCGCGAGGTTCGCGCGGTAGGTGTATTCATCTTTGAGTGGGTCTTTGTTCAGTGAGCCTGCTCCCACTCCGATCACTCCACGTACGCCGTTGGCATTCATGCGTGAGACGGTAAGTGCTGCAGCACTTGCGCCCTCATCGTAGGAGGCTTGGCCCACGTACTGGTAAGTGAGGCGCACGTAGGGCGTGATGCGCACATCGCTGGTCTCAAACGGACGGCTCAAGCCTGCACTGACCAGCACATCGTTACCCATCACAGACTTGTTGCTAAAGCCACTGCTGATGCCGGTGACGTCACTGCGCGAGAGGTTGGTTGAGCTTAGACCCAGACTCACCATGCCGTCGAGCACATAATCTTCTGCCACAGGCATCTTGCCGTAGAGGAACAAGGCGCCCTGCTGGATGGTGCTGTTGCCACCCGTTGCATTAACCGTGGTGTTTGAGAGCGATAAGCCACCACCAATCTTTAAGCC
>CAIYWO010000495.1 GCA_903929925.1 uncultured beta proteobacterium
ACGCTTGATGACCATAGCGAGGTGGTCCCACCCCTTCCCATCCCGAACAGGACCGTGAAACACCTTAGCGCCGATGATAGTTGATTAACGTCTGTGAAAGTAGGACATCGTCAAGCTCTTACCCCTCAAACCCCCAGTCGCCTACGCGTCTGGGGGTTTGTCTTTGTGCAAGAGAAAATCGCAAAGCTGAAATTCTGTGGGAGTATTTCGTCCTATGACCGCACGTTTGAAGCTAGTCGCAACGGCTTGCCTAATGTAAGATTCTTTTGTGTGCCCTAAGGAGCAAATAGCATGACGAATCCTATCCCTCAAGAACCTACTCCGATCGACTTGCGCGTCATTACACAAGTTGCGTACGGCTTATTTGCAATTGGTTTGCTTAGCGCGGGTGTATTCGGCGCAGCGAGTGTTGCTGCAATCGTATTGTTGTATATCAAACGTGCCGACGCTGCAGGCACTGTATATGCCGTACATTTTGACTGGATGATGCAAACGTTCTGGTGGGGTCTGCTGGCTTTGGCTGTTAGCGGCTTGGCGACTTATATTTATATTGGTTGGCTTGGCGTCGTCGCCACAGGTGTTTGGGCGCTGTTTCGTTTGATCAAGGGCTGGCTAGCCTTGCATGAAGGGCGTACGCCGATGTGACGCGTTGCGTTTGCAAATAAAAAAACGGCACCGTAACTACGGTGCCGTTTTCATTCGTGCATCGATTTATTTCAGGTGACCACTAACGATTTTGGTCAACTCAAACATCGAAACCTGGTTCTTACCGAACAAAGGCTTGAGCTTGTCATCGGCATTGATGTTACGACGGTTCTTGGCGTCTTGCAGATCATGCTTCTTGATGTAGTCCCAAATCTTCTTTGTGACTTCTGTACGTGGCACTGCAGTTGCACCAATAACGGCGGCCAATACTGCGCTAGGAGTCAATGCTTTCATGAAAGCAGCGTTAGGCTTGCGAGCAACTTTCTTCGCAGCTGGCTTCTTCGCAGCAACTTTCTTTGCAGCAACTTTCTTCGCAGCAACCTTCTTCACAGCAGCTTTTTTAGCAACTGGCTTCTTAGCGGCAACTTTTTTCACAGCAGCTTTTTTAGCGACTGGTTTTTTAGCAGCAACTTTTTTGGCAGCTGGTTTTTTAGCAGCAACTTTCTTAGCAGCAGGTTTTTTGGCGGTGGCCATATGGGCTCTCCTAGTGAGGCAGATTAATGTGCACAACAGGCGCAGCATAATACTTCTGCGCAGGAAAGACAAAGATTTTGTCGAAACCTAGCCGAAATAATACTAAATGTCGCAAATTTGTCTACGATGTAAACTCATTTCTCCTAGGACAAACGGGATTGTTTTCGCTATGTACCCACGCTCACCACTAGCCTCGATACAAAAATTCCACCAAGAACTTGTGGCGCTGCGGCGTGATTTGCATGCCAATCCCGAGCTAGGATTTCAAGAGATTCGTACGTCTGGGATCGTTGCTGGTGCCCTCGAAGCGATGGGTGTTGAAGTACATCGTGGCATAGGGAAAACCGGTGTCGTTGGGGTAATACGCGGCCAAAAGGCTGACTCGGGAAAGATGATTGGGCTGCGCGCGGACATGGACGCTCTCCCGATCAAAGAGGACAGTACCGCTGCGCATTGCTCGACTGTCCCGGGGATGATGCACGCGTGCGGACACGATGGGCACACAACGGTTCTGCTGGGTGCGGCAAAGTACTTGATGCAGAACCGCAACTTTAACGGTACTGCGGTGCTGATTTTTCAGCCGGCCGAGGAGGGCTTGGGTGGCGCTCAGGCAATGGTGGACGATGGGCTGTTTGACCGTTTCCCCTGCGACGCGATCTATGCGCTGCACAATTGGCCCGCCCTGCCAGCAGGCATGATCGGTTTAAATCCGGGACCCATGATGGCGGCATCGGATCGGTTTGAGATCGTGATCAATGGGCGTGGCGGTCACGGGGCTCACCCTTATCAAACGATTGACCCGATCGTTGTGGCGGCTCAAATGGTCACCGCGCTGCAAACGGTCGTGTCGCGCAATGTGCACCCAGTTGAGTCTGCGGTTATTTCTTTCGGACATATTCATGCCGGGAATGCTGGCGCTGCGAGTGTGATCCCCGGCACTGCCAGGCTGATTGGCACCGTACGCACCTTTAGCGATACGGTGCAAGCCTTGGTCGAGTCGCGGATGCGTAGTTTGATTCATTCCATCGCCGAAGGGTTTGGGGCGACGGCTGATTTCACGTACGGACGTTACTACCCAGCTACGGTCAACGTAGCTGAGCATGCAGCTTTTGTTACTCAGGTGGCAACAGACTTGTTTGGCGCAGACAAGGTGGTGCCGAACCTGATTCCCTCGATGGGTGCTGAGGATTTCTCGTTTATGCTCAAAAAGGTGCCCGGAGCATACTTTCGTCTCGGGCAAGGCGGGGCAGAGCAAGGGCGTGTACTGCATAACTCGCGCTTTGACTTCAATGATGAGGTGATCCCCGCTGGTAGTGCTATGTTTGCTTCGATTATCGAACGCGCGATGCCTTTGGAAAATTAACGATGACGCAACAAACACTCACGATCGTACGTCCAGATGACTGGCATTTGCACCTTCGCGACGGAGCGGCGCTCGCCGCTGTCGTGGGAGCGACCGCTAGACAATTCGCACGTGCCGTCGTCATGCCCAATCTCAAGCCGCCCGTCACAACCGTTGCATTGGCGCAGGCGTATCGGGCTCGAATCGATCAGGCGCTCCAGCAAGCGGGGATCGCGCCGGGGGCATTTACACCCTTGATGACGCTCTATCTAACCGACAACACGAGTGCGGATGAAATCGTGCGCGCCAAGGAAACGGGCGCTGCGCTCGCCGTTAAGCTCTATCCTGCCGGAGCCACGACTAACTCTGACGCTGGCGTGACAGACCTCCTGGGGCGCTGTATGCCGGCGCTTGAGGCCATGCAGCGCGTTGGTATGCCGTTGCTAGTGCATGGTGAGGTCACGGATCCGTCTGTGGATGTCTTTGATCGCGAGGCCTTATTCATCGACAGGGTCATGATCCCCTTGCGCAAGGCCTTGCCCGCCTTACCTGTCGTGTTTGAGCACATTACCACCAAGGATGGCGCGCAGTATGTGCGCGATGCCGAGGGTCCTGTTGCTGCAACCATCACTGCCCAGCATCTGCTTTACAACCGGAATGCGATTTTTCAGGGTGGGGTGCGGCCGCATTTTTACTGCTTACCTATTTTGAAGCGAGAAGTGCACCGTTTAGCCCTGGTCGAAGCCGCTACAAGCGACAGCCCGCGTTTTTTCTTGGGAACCGATAGCGCACCCCATGCCAAGGGTTTAAAAGAGCACGCGTGCGGCTGTGCAGGCTGCTATACGGCACTCCATGCCATGGAGTTGTACGCAACGGCGTTTGACAGCGTCGGCAAGCTCGATAAGCTCGAGGCCTTTGCAAGTTTGCGTGGACCAGATTTCTATGGTCTGCCACGCAATCAAGGGACCATCACCTTGCGCCGAGAGCCTTTCGCTATTCCGCAAGAGTTGGCATTTGGTGATGAGAGCATCGTGCCGCTTGCGGCCGGAGAGTCGCTGCCTTGGTCCATGGTCGCTAAGTAGTCGTGTAGGCTCGCGGTCGCTCGTCAAGCCAACGATTTAGCCTCGAGCGCTTCCCAGCGCTCGAATTTTTTTGTGAGCTCCGCTTCGATCTGTGTGAGCTTTTCTTGGATTTCTGAGAATTTGCCTGGGTCGTTCTTGTAAAGCGCGCCGTCACTCAGTTTTGCCACCAACGACTCCTGCTCTGCTTCAAGACTTTGAATCATTGCCGGCAGTTCGTTTAGCTCTTTGGTTTCCCAGGGGGCTAGTTTGGTCTGACGTGACTTTGCCGAGGTGTTGTTGCTAGTCTGGCTCGTATCGGCAGGCTTGCTGGCAAGGGTGGAGGTCACTGTGCCGGCGGCCGCTTTGACTTGGTCTATCGCTGCACGTGGCTTGCGTGCCTTACGTTGACGCTCCCAGTCGGCGTAGCCCCCGACATAATCCATCCACTTCCCATCGCCTTCGCTAGCGATCGTTTGTGTGACAACGTTATCGAGGAAGGTTCGGTCGTGGCTGACGAGTAATACGGTACCGGGATAGTCCTGTAACAGTTCCTCAAGCAGTTCGAGTGTTTCAATATCCAGATCGTTGGTCGGCTCATCGAGCACCAGGATGTTTGCGGGGCGTGCAAACAGGCGGGCGAGCAACAAGCGTGCGCGCTCGCCACCTGAAAGACTTTTAACCGGTGACTGCGCGCGTGCGGGTGCAAACAGAAAGTCGCCTAAGTAGCTCATGACATGTTTGCGCGCTCCGCCAATCTCAATCCATTCGCTGCCTGGGTTAATCACGTCGGCGAGTGTCGCATTTTCGTCTAGCTGGCTGCGCATCTGATCGAAGTAGGCGACGCTGAGGTTTGTTCCAAGCTTTACGGTGCCACTATCAGGCGCGAGGGTCCCGAGGATGAGCTTGAGTAGCGTTGATTTGCCTGCGCCATTCGGCCCGATTAAGCCGATACGATCACCGCGCATGATTGTCGTTGAATAGTTTTTGACAACACAATGATCACCGAATGATTTGCTCACATCGACAAGTTCAGCCACGAGTTTTCCAGAGCGCTGGCCTGCGTCCAAGGCGAGTTGTACGTTGCCCTGACGTTCGCGACGATCCGCGCGCTCCACACGCAGGCGTTCAAGACGGCGGACGCGACCTTCATTGCGGGTCCGCCGTGCTTCGACGCCTTTGCGAATCCAAATCTCCTCTTGCGCTAAGAGCTTGTCGAAACGGGCATTCTCAAGGCGTTGCGATTCTAGCCATTGCGCTTTATGCCCTTGCCAGTCGGTGAAGTTACCCGGAAAACTTAGTAGCTGACCGCGGTCGAGCTCCACGATACGTGTGGCAACCGAGTCTAAAAAACGGCGATCGTGGGTGATGATAATGGCACTACCGGGCCACTGCTTAAGTGTTGTCTCAAGCCAAGCAATACCGTCTAAGTCGAGATGGTTCGTTGGTTCGTCTAGGAGTAACAATGTCGGGTCGTTCGCGATCGCGCTAATGAGCGCTACCCGCTTGCGCATGCCGCCCGACAGTGTGCCGACGCGCGCTTCGGGCGGAAGCTCTAGCTTGTCGATCAGGGCGCGTACGCGTGAGGCGCGACCCCAGTCTTCGCTGTCTGGGTCATACTCGCCCATGACCGTTTCTTCGATGGTGAGGGCTTCGTCTAGAGTGGGCTCTTGCTCAACGGTTGCAACCCGGACGTGGCCTGCGACATTGATCGCACCATTGTCGGGTTGGTTACGACCGTCAAGCAGCCTCAGAAGTGAAGATTTCCCTGCGCCATTGCGCCCAATCAAGCCGATGCGTTCGTTTGCTTGAATGGTGAGGTCAGCCCCATCTAGAAGAGGATGATGACCGTAAGCGAGGTGCACGCCGTTAAGTGTGATCAGGGCAATGGACATGTAGGTGCGCGCGTGCGAGGCACGAAGTAGGTTGTTAGACCGCTATTGTCGCAGGACAGCGGGATTGTCGTTTTGTATACCCCATCCATGGGGGCTTGGACTAATGCGCCGTACAATGCAGAGGCAAGGCGAATTGGGCAATCGCGGTGTCTTAAGGGCATCGAGGAAGGTCCGGACTCCGTAGAGCGGGATAACGGTTAACGACCGTCCGGGGATGGGTGGGTGCAAACCTGTCTGTCGTCGAGGACTAGGGCCACAGAGACGAGTCTGCAATGGGGGTGTGCTGCAAGGCGCACTCTGCCACGGTGATCCCGTGGTGCAAAAGGCGCTTGCGCCTTGAACATTGCAGGGTGAAACGCGGCAACCTCTATCCGGAGCAACACCAAATAGGCATACGTGTGACCTTGTGTCACGTTGGGCGGCTCGCCCGAGTATGCGGGTAGGTGGCTAGAGCACTTCAGCAATGATTTGCCCAGAGGAATGATTGCCAGCCCACGTGAGTGGGTTTACAGAATCCGGCCTATAGATTCGCCTTGCACCTCATCAAAAATTATTTTGTACGGAGTATCCCTACGTTCGTACTTAATAATCAACATTTGGTTGATCCTCCAATTCATTGATTTATTTGGATATTTCAATTCTGAAATATTTCAAAAAACGCATCTAAGTCATTGATCCCATTGAAAAAAAATACGTTTCGCGCTTGACCAAGTGCAATCATTCACTTAGAGTGGTGAAAAGTAGGTTTTTGTGTATTTAAGTGGGGTAAATGGGGTGTTTCAAGGAAGCAGTGCGCTGACGCTAGATGCGAAAGGTCGGATCAATGTCCCGACCCGGCATCGCGATGCTCTGGTCGAGCAGGCGCAAGGCTGTCTAACGCTTACGCGGCACCCCGATGGCTGCTTGTTGGTCTATCCCCGGGCGCAGTGGGAAATTAAGCGCGAACAAATTGTGGCCTTCCCAATGCAGGCCCGCGCGCTACAGCGGTTGTTGCTTGGTAGTGCCCAAGATGTCGAAATTGATGGGTCGGGACGCATTTTGATTGCGCCTGAGTTGCGCTCTGCTGCCGGCTTCACACGTGACGTGATGCTGCTTGGGATGGGCGCGCACTTTGAATTGTGGGATGCCGCTGCCTTGGCGCGCCGAGAGGCTGCTGATTTGTCGCAAGGCATGGGTGATGTGTTGAACCAGTTTTCGTTTTAAGCCGTGACGCAGTTTGTCCATCGGCCCGTGTTGCTCGAGCCGACAGTCGAGTCGCTGGTGGGTGCGCAGTACGGTCGTCGTGGTTCGCATGCGTTAGATGAATTGCCTGATCAGCAGGCGAGATTGTCGGGTGTGTATGTAGATGGAACGTTTGGTCGTGGAGGGCATTCGCGTGCGTTGTTAGCGCGCTTGAATGCTGACGCTCGACTCGTGGTCTTTGATAAGGATCCGCAGGCGATCGCCGCGGCGCAGGAGTTAGCAGGACAGGACGCCAGGGTAACTGTTGTCCATGATGGGTTTTCAAGCATGGTTGATGCGTTGTCTGCGTTAGGCGTGCGAGAGGTAGATGGCGTGATGTTGGATCTCGGGGTGTCTTCACCTCAGATCGACGAGGCGGGACGTGGTTTTTCATTCATGCGGGATGGTCCGCTAGATATGCGAATGGACACGACGCGCGGTGAGACAGTGGCGCAATGGTTGGCGCTGGCAAGTGTTGATGACATGCAGGAGGTCATAGGACGTTATGGCGAAGAACGGTTTGCTTTTCAGATTGCAAAGGCGATTGCTACTCGCCGCGCAACAAGTCCGGTGGCAACCACGCTCGAGCTCGCCGAGCTCGTGTCAGGCACCGTCCGTACGCGCGAAAAGGGCCAGCATCCGGCTACACGCACCTTTCAGGCTTTACGGATTTACATCAATCATGAACTCGAAGAGCTCGAGAGCGCCCTCCCGGCAGCTCTAGGTTTATTAAAAACAGGCGGACGTATGGCCGTGATTAGCTTCCACTCGCTGGAAGATCGCGTCGTCAAGCAGTTCATTACCGCAGCATCCCGACCGGAAGCTGCGTATGCCCGCCTCCCTCTGCGCGAAAGCGAAATGCCACAGCCTGTTCTGCTGGGGCTCGCGCGCATCTTGCCAAGTCATAGCGAAATATCCGAGAACCCGCGGTCTCGCTCTGCCGTGCTGCGCGTTGCGGAGCGTACGTATACGCCATTCGGTCCTGAGGGTGCTCAGGCCTTTATGCCCCCCGCACGGCGTGATGCCGCGCGCTCCAAAAAAGGGGCGCGTTGATGGGGCGTCTCTCCGTGCTGGCCGCGATTGTGTTGATGTTCTCGGCGATCTCTTTGGTGACGGCACGGTATCAGGCTCGACAGTTGTACAACCAACTCGATAAATACACGACGCAAGCCGAAGACCTAGAGATTGATTGGCGTAAGTTGCAGTTGGATCGTGCACAGGCCTCTCGGAATGCACACGTCGACAAGGTCGCGCGTGAAGAGCTTCGCATGAACGTGATTGCGCCAGATCGCACAATCTACGTCAGTCAGCCATTGGCTAACCAGCCACCCACGAGTCAGTCCGCTCCTGAGTCTGGGAGCCGCCGATGAAGCATATGCCATTCTTCAGCAATCCGATGCTCAAAGCGCCTTATCCATTGTGGCGTGGACGATTGGTGTTGTCGTTGATTGGTTTGGCCTTCTTGGCTTTGATCGCACGAGCCATCTACTTGCAGGGATTCACCACCGAGTTTTTGCAACAGCAAGGTGAAAAACGCTACGAAGTGACGCAGCCGCTGTATGCAAGTCGCGGCAAGATACTGGATCGCAATGGAGTAGTGTTGGCTGCCAGCATACCTGCCCGTGCGATAGGGTTTACTCCAAAGCACGCCAAAACACTTAGCGACGAGCGTTTAAAAAAACTAGCCGAGCTGCTTGAAGTGCCTGAGGCTGATCTGAAAACAAAGATCGATCCGGAAAAAAAGACGTTCATTTATTTGAAACGCCAGGTGCCTATCGAGGTGGCTCAGCAGATACAAAAAATGCGGATCCCAGGTGTGAGTCTTCACAG
>CAIYWO010000496.1 GCA_903929925.1 uncultured beta proteobacterium
CACGTCACAAACCCACTGATCTACAAGGATGCCAAATACGATCCGGTCAAAGACTTCACACCGATCGGTCAGGTCTTAGCAGGACCAAATATTCTCGTGGTTCCGCCGAACTCAAAGTTCAAGACCCTTAAAGAGTTGATTGACTATGGCCGCGCCAATCCAGGAAAAATCAACTTTGCCTCCTCTGGTATTGGATCGTCTTTACATTTGTCTGGAGAGCTATTTAAACAATTGTCTGGTGTCGATATGGTTCATATCCCGTACAAAGGAGCTGGCAGTCTGATGCCGCACCTTATGTCAGGACAAGTAGATCTCGCCTTTCCAAACCTGCCCACAGGTGTTTCATTAGTCGAACAAGGTCAGTTGCGAGCACTGGGCGTCACCACCAACACGCGATCCTCGGCCGCACCCAATATCCCAACGATTGAAGAAGCAGGCGTACCCAACTACGACATGTCGACCTGGTATGGCTTGGTGGGACCTGCCGACTTACCAGCGCCAGTGCTTAAGAAACTGACTGACGCCCTAGCTCAAACACTAAATGACCCAGAGTTTAGAGGTCGTCTTGTCGCCCAGGGGATGGACCCAAGACCGTCATCACCGCAAGACTTTGCAAAGTTCATACAAGGTGAATCTACGCGCTGGTCTGCAATTCTGAAAGAAATGAATGTCACCGCAAACTAATTTCACTTTGCATAACTATCGACTAGGTATTTGGCCATAAAACCTAGTACAGCGACTAGAGTGCCAAAATAAGACGTTAAGAGCCACAGGAATTTTTGCTCAACGAACTTTCGGATATCTGCAAACCCGGCGTGCATTTCTTGGCGGAGCATCACTAGGTCGGCGGTGATCTCCTTACGCAGCGCAGCCTGATCAGCTGTAATCTCTTTGCGCAGTGCAGCTTGATCAGCTGTAATTTCTTTGCGCAGTGCAGCTTGATCAGCCAAAATTTCTTTCCGAAGTGCCGCTTGGTCTGCTGCGATCTCTTGACGAAGATTGGCATGCATTTGCACAACCTGCACACGCAAATCCCCAATCGCTTGGGTCATCTGCGCGATTGAGGACTGAAGTTGCTCGCCAAGTCGAGCATTTTGTTCTGCTGCTAATTCTAGGGCAATCACACTTTTTTCCATCACAAAATCTTAAAAGAGATTGTGATGTATTTCTATTTGTAGAAGTGCGATATTAAGACACTTTTTTGGTAACCGAATGTAAATCCGGTTACCAAAACTTAGCGCACAAGCAAAGCACTACCGATAGACCAAGTCCCTTAGCGTCAGAGAGATCGATGGCACATAAGTAATAACCATCAAGCAGCATAAGACGACGGCAACGAAAGGCCACAAACGACTAATTACTTGGTCAAGAGACAGTCGGGCAACCGTACATGCAGCGAACAAGTTCACACCAAAAGGCGGTGTAATCATTCCAAGAGCCAAGTTCACTACCATCACCAATCCAAAGTGCACGGGATCAACGCCGAAGTGTATGGCCACCGGAGCAAGGATCGGAGCAAGGACGATAATAGCTGCGCCTGTCTCAATGAACATGCCGATAATGAACAGCGCGACGTTCACGCCCAACAAGAACATTGCAGGTGATTGCAGAACCGCCTCAAGCCAGCGACCAATCGCATCTGGCACGCCTGCCCGTGTTAACAAGAAAGCAAAAAGTCCTGCGTTAGCAATGATGAACATAATCACTGCACTTGAGACGACCGATTTCTTGAGAATCGGATAGATATCGCGAGGCTTAATTTCTCGGTAAAGCAACACACCGACAAACAAAGCGTAAAATACCGCAACAGCAGAAGCTTCGGTCGGTGTAAATACGCCACCATAAATTCCGCCCAAAATGATAACTGGCATGAGCAGCGCCCAACCAGCCTGTACAGTCGCTTTACTGAAGCTCAGTCGCCCTTCGCCATCGTTCTTACCCCAACCTTTGAAGCGGCAATAGATGTGAACAAAGGCCATCAGACTGACGCCAATAAATAAGCCAGGTCCAAAACCGGCAATGAACAGCTCGCCAATCGAGACTTCCGCCGCGACACCGTACAAGATCATTGGGATTGAGGGCGGGATAATCACACCAAGTTCAGCACTCGTCGCCTGCAGAGCTGCTGCGTAGTTAGGTGGATATCCATGCTTTATCAGAGCCGGGATCAAAATCGCGCCAATCGCAAAGGTCGTCGCGACGCTTGAGCCAGAAACCGCAGCAAAAATCATGCAGGTCAGGACGCAAGTCATCGGCAGGCCACCCTGCACACCACCCACGATACTTTTCGCAAACTCTACTAGTCGACGAGAGATACCGCCGGTCTCCATCAGATTACCGGCCAAGATGAAGAATGGAATTGCCGCCAACGGAAACTTGTTCAAAGAGTTAAACATTTCCTTAACTGCAACAAGCATATTTACATTGCCAATATGTATGCCTAAGATCGCAGCCAAGCCTATTGAGACTGCTACGGAAATAGTCAGCACGAAGCATAGCAACATCGTGATTAGCATCGTGACGCTCATTGTGCATTCTCCAATTCGCTACGCTGTGGATTAAGAAATTGAGCAAGGATCGCGGGGATGCAAAATAACCCACCAACCGGCAATGCTAAATAAGCCCAAAACATTGACACGCCCTCTAGGCCAATGACCGTTTGCATCTTCCCTCGATTCGCATAGTCCCAACCCCACCAAATGATGACAGCAACAAGAGTGAGCGAAGCCACGGCGGTCACCACGTCAAATAATCGCTTTCCGCGGGGACCCGCCCAACGATAAAGCACGTCGACACTTACCATCGCACCAACCCTAAACGCGTATGGCACACCCATGAATACCATCCAGATCAAGCTGAAGCGAATCAACACCTCCGTCCACTCTGCGGGGATCTCCAAAACGAAGCGCATGATCACCTGAAAGAAGCCCAGTGACGCCGAAATTGCCATCATTGCGCAGGCAATTATCAAAGCGATTTGAGTTGTGACTCTCTCAAAAGCCAGAAATGTGTTTTTCATATCAACCTTTAAAAAAACAGGCGCGTCACCTGAGTGTCGCGCCCGTACTATCTACCCGGCATTCAATCGAACTTATGAATTACTTGTAGTTACGAATTGCATCGATTTTGTCTTTGCCAAAGTCTTTTTCAAACTGTGCGAACACAGGTGCCAACTTCGCTACGAATGCTTGTTTATCAACGTTCTCATTGACCGTCATACCTTTGCTGCGCAGATAGGCAACACCTTGGGCATCATCCTGATCGACACGCGCACGTTGAGCAGCTGAAGCGATTTTCGCTGCGTCAAGGAATGCCTGCTTGTCTGCTGCGGACAGCTTATCAAATGTAGCCTTGTTCATCAGGTAAATGGCTGGACTGTAAACGTGTCCAGTCAGTGTCATATATTTTTGAACCTGCTCAAACTTGGCCGCCATAATCACCGACAGAGGATTTTCCTGACCGTCTACAACACCCTGCTGGAGGGCTGTAAACACCTCTGGGAAAGCCATCGGCGTGGTGATGATTCCGAAGCCTTTGTATGCAGCAACGTGAACAGGGTTCTCCATCGTACGCATTTTCAGACCTTTCAGGTCATCAGGAGCATTTACGGGACGCTTGCTGTTCGTCATGTGACGCACACCGTTCTCGGACCAAGCGAGCGCCTTGAAGCCCTTGCTATCAAACTCCTTGAGCAAGGCATCGCCGATCGGACCATCCAACACCGCTCGTGCATGCGCCTTGTCGCGGAACAGGAACGGGATGTCAAGAATGCGAACTGCTGGTACAAAGTTTGGAATGGGTCCGGTGCTTGTGCCGGCGAGTTCCTGCGTACCCAATTGGACTGACTCAATACTTTCGCGCTCACCACCCAAACTACCTGAGTAGAAGTTCTTGATGATGATGCGACCGTTCGTACGTTTTTCTACTTCGGCGGCCAAGACATCAACACCAACACCTTGATGCGAGTTTTGTGCAACCGAGATACTGTTACGCATCACTGTTTGCGCTTGCGCGGCAGATGCTAACGCTAAAGCCAAAACGCTGGCAGCCAATAAAGTCGTACGTCCGATCCGCTTCATCATAAATATCTCCGAATGGTAATCACTGGCCTGTTAGACCACCGTATATGTAGTGAATGGCGGCACACCGCTATTCCTTCAGTGACTGATCGTAGACCAGGGGAGCTACTTTGGAACCTAGTAATATCCCTTGCTTTAGAGCCGGACCACACCGTAGTAAAGAGTTGCGAAGCGAATATAAGCGCGCTATGGTTGTCAGAATGAATGATTCCTAACAGGTCCCCTCAATGAGCAAAAACACCAAAAAAACAACTAATAAGAGTCGCTCCAGTCAATGGTTTGCGCGCGATGGCGTTCATGGTTTTCTCTACCGCAGTTGGACCAAAAATCGTGGGGTTCCGCATGATCAGTTTGATGGTCGGCCAGTCATAGGAATCTGTAATACCTGGTCAGAACTAACCCCCTGTAATTCGCATTTTCGCCTGCTCGCCGATCAAGTCCGCCAGGGCATCCTTGAGGCGGGTGGCTTTCCGCTTGAGTTTCCCGTGACCTCTCTGGGCGAAACACTTGTACGCCCCACCGCAATGTTGCTGCGCAACCTTGCCAGTATGGATGTCGAGGAAACGATTCGCGCGAACCCGCTGGATGGAGTCGTACTACTTTTCGGCTGCGACAAGACCACGCCATCCCTACTAATGGGGGCATCAAGTGTCAATATTCCGACGATAGGCGTTTCGGGCGGACCGATGCTCAATGGCAAGTACCGCGGTCACGATATCGGCTCGGGCACAAATACCTGGTCGATGTCTGAAGACGTACGTGCCGGGAAAATGACCGTAGATGAGTTTCATGAGGCAGAGTCTTGTATGCATCGCTCCCATGGCCACTGTATGGTGATGGGGACAGCATCAACAATGGCCAGTATGGTGGAAGCGCTAGGCGTTGCCTTGCCAGGAAATGCAACCTACCCTGCGGTCGATGCACGACGCAATGTCTTGGCACGCGAGTCTGGACGCCGCATCGTTCAAATGGTGAAAGAAGATTTAACACTTTCAAAGATACTCACGCGTCATGCTTTTGAAAATGCCATCCGAACCAATGCGGCGATCGGCGGCTCAACTAATGCTGTGATTCACCTAATCGCCATTGCACGTCGAATCGGCGTAAAGCTCGATATCGATGACTGGGACAAGTTTGGACGAGACGTCCACACCTTGCTCAACCTGATGCCAAGTGGGAAATATTTAATGGAAGACTTCTGTTATGCAGGGGGTCTACCTGTCGTATTGCGAACACTCGGAGAACAAGGACTGTTAAATAAGAAGGCGTTGACCGTAAACGGCAAAACCATCTGGGATAACAACAAGAAAGCTGAGTGCTGGAACAGAGACGTCATCACGACCTGGGAAAAACCCTTCAAAAAGAATACAGGCATTGCCGTGCTACGTGGAAACTTATGCCCCGATGGCGCCATCATCAAACCCTCTGCAGCGACTCCGAAACTTCTGAAACATAAAGGTCGCGCAGTCGTGTTTGAAAATATTGAGGATTTTCATAAGCGCATCAACAATCCCAAACTAGATATTGATGAGCACTGCATTATGGTGCTGAAAAACTGCGGTCCGAAAGGCTATCCAGGAATGGCAGAAGTTGGAAATATGCCATTACCCCCGAAGATTCTTAAAAAAGGCATCACCGACATGATTCGCATCTCGGATGCTCGAATGAGCGGAACAGCCTACGGCACCGTCGTGCTGCATGTTGCGCCGGAAGCCGCTGCGGGTGGGGTCTTGGGGTTAGTTGAGACCGGCGACATGATTGAACTGGATGTCGCAAAACGCAGGCTTCATCTAGACGTGAGCGACGAAGTGCTCGCCGCACGGCGACTGAAGTGGAAAGCACCAAAACCGCCGCTTAATCGTGGGTACTACAAGCTGTATGTCGACCATGTCAATCAAGCGAACGATGGCGTCGATTTTGATTTTCTGGTTGGATGCAGTGGCAGCGCAGTCCCGCGCGACAACCACTAACCGATCAAACCTTTTTGCGAGGCGGCAAGCCGGTATGCTGCGTCAACACGCGGCCCGGCTTTACCGAACGCCGCACAGGTGCAGCTTCTGTACTATTTTTTCGTCGCGTGCTGACGTAGCTACCATCTGTGCGTGGCTGATGAAAGGGAATGAGATGTTTTTTCCCGTTCCCGATTAGATCTGCACGACCCACTGCTTTTAGTGCCTCGCGCAAGAGAGGCCAGTTGTTCGCATCGTGATAGCGCAAAAATGCTTTATGTAACCGGCGCCGGCGATCACCGC
>CAIYWO010000497.1 GCA_903929925.1 uncultured beta proteobacterium
ACAACTAAACCTTGTTGATATGCGTGGTGCGACGATACGCGTGGCCGAAACCACCATTAAGCGTGATGAGATGGCACAACAAATTATCGCGAGTGTGATGTTGCCTCAAGTGATCCTCATCATTTTCGTAGCGCTGTTGGTACCTTTCGGTGTTCTGCGAGGTTTGACTCCGCTTAAAGCACTTCAGCGCGCAATCGCCGAGCGCTCATTCCGAGACCGCAGCCCTCTTGATGAGACTACTGTTCCGGGTGAGGTGATTCCTTTAGTTGCCTCAATAAATCTTTTGCTTGGCCGTCTTGACACCGTCTTCAGCGCCCAAAGCAGATTTGTAGCCGATGCCGCGCATCAATTAAAAACGCCAGTAGCAGCTCTGCGTGCCTATGTCGAGCTTCTAGAGCGCAGTCAAGATCCCGACGAGCGGAAAAACATCATCACGAAACTTAATGAGGCTGTTGATCGAATGTCGCGTTTAGTATCGCAGCTTCTGGCACTCGCCCAGAACGATATCAGTGAGGCTCGTCGACCAGAGTTCGAGCACGTTGATTTGAACGCACTCTTGCTTGAGGTCTGTTCGAACTGGGTACCTCAAGCGATCAAACGAAATATGGATCTGGGCTTCGAAGCTCATACAAATCCTGTCGTTATTCAGGGGGCTCCTGATCGCTTACGTGAATTGTTCGACAACCTCATCGACAATGCCATTCGCTACAGTAAGTCCGAAGGAACGATTACTGTTCGCATATTAGATACACCCTCTCCCTCTGTCTCGATTCGAGATGATGCTTCATCCATCCCCGAAACAGAACGAGTGCTCGTATTTGAACGATTCTATCGGCTGTTGGGCTCTGGCGAAGGAAGTGGTCTAGGGCTTGCGATCGCCAAAGAAATTGCCGTGATGCATCAAGCGAGTATTCAAATCAGCGCAGATACAGAAGACGGCATTGGAAACAATGTTGTCGTGGCATTTCCAAGTACGAAAACAAACTTGCGCACATGAATGTAATTTTCAAGTAATAAATAAGATATTTTCAAATAATGTTTTGAATAATTTGCTGTAACCGTCCTTTGCTACGCTCCTTTTCCAATACGAACGGCACGTTTGATGTCGCGGGAAAACTGAGGAGCAGTGACGATGGAAATGCTTTACACAAATGAATTCTGGGTCGCTCTGGCTCAAATTATCGTTATCAACATCATGCTGAGCGGCGACAACGCTGTCGTCATCGCACTCGCTAGCCGGTCACTTCCACCGGTTCAACAAAAACGAGCGATCCTCTTTGGCAGCGTCGGCGCAATTGTGCTGCGAATCGTGCTCACGTTCTTTGCTGTAATGTTGCTTGACATGCCCTACCTCAAATTAGTTGGCGGTATTGCACTGCTTTGGATTGGCGCAAGCATGCTGGACTCGGGTGGCGATGAAGAAAATATCGACGCACATTCAAACCTTTCCGCCGCAATCAAAACTATCATCATTGCTGACTTCATCATGAGCCTGGACAACGTGCTCGGCGTTGCCGCTGCCGCAAAAGGTAACGTCGTTTTGCTGGTAGTTGGATTGGCCATCAGCATTCCATTGATCATTTTCGGTAGTCAACTGATTCTGAAATTGATGGAGCGGTTTCCAATCATCGTTACACTTGGCGCAGGACTCCTCGGCTGGGTCGCCGGCGAAATGCTTGTAACGGACAATGCTGTCGCGGGCTGGATCGATGCTAATGCGTCATATCTCCACTACGCCGTACCGACTGTCGGCATCGTAGTCGTCATTGCGCTCGGGAAATGGCTAGCGGCTCGGCACATGCCGAAAGTACACGCCAGCGCCTAGTACGTACTCATGGCTAATATCCTTGTGCCGGTTCACTCCGGCCAGGATGTGCAGTGGATCGCCCGCTACCTACTCAAGCTTCACCAGCGAGAGCGTATCCGGGTGCATCTACTGACCATTCAACCCACGTATTCCGGTGTTGTGGGCTTATTTTTTTCACGAAATGAAATACACGCGTTTCGTCGCGAAGATGCCGATCGCGCATTTGCCGCGCTAGCTGAGCTGTTAGGGTCCTCGGGAATCCCATACAACACGCACAGCGTGATTGGAAAAACAGTTGAAGAAATTACGAAGTTTGCGAAAGAGCATCACTGTCCGCAAATCGTGATCGGGCCGACTAAAGAGAGCTGGCTTAAAGAGGTCTTATTCGGATCCTTGACGCGCAGGGTAGAGGCGTTGATGCGAACCACCTCAGACAAGCCCTGCGAGGTACTTTAAGGCGCGACAGACAGACCTTTAACATTGTGCTTCGCAATCAATTGAGCAACCAAGCCGGTTTTGATTTCATTCACAAAGGCCTGTAGGTAAGCCGCAGCCGCCAGCCTTCCCTTGGGCACACCAATAGATTGCTGCACCGTTGTGAAGTTGCCCTCCAAAATCCTCGAGCCCGGGAGCCGCTCCACATCACCAAGCAAACCAGGCTTTAACGCAGCCATTGCTTCTAACTTCTGCTCGACAAACAATGCAAACGTGGCCTCAAAACCTTCAGCGTGTAGCAACTGCGCGTGCTGAATATTACGTGTGAGCCACAAGTCATACGCACTGCGCGCAGACACTGCAATGCGATTACCAGGACGATCAACCTCAGAGGCATGTTTCAAGCTAGATCCCGCAGGAACAAGATAAGTCGCCTCGATCTCGACATACGCAGTCGAAAAATCAATTTTTTGTGCACGCACAGGCTCGGCTCCAATTAAGCCAATATCCCAAACATTCTTATTAGCATCATCTGCAAGCTCGCCAGGCGACCCATACTGAATCAGCTTCAGGGGCACACCTATGCGATCGGCGATCGTACGTGCAAGGTCAGGCGCTACACCTACGGGTACACCTTCAGGATTTTTGCCGCTGATCAACAAGAAGTTGATCATATTCAAGGCAACGCGAAGAGTGCCAGTCGGCGCCATCTCGAGGACTAAATCTTTGTTCATGACAGGTATTCCGTGTAGGGGGTAATAGGTTTAACGCGCCATATTACCGAATGTTATGAATTCCAAACCTGGTTAAAGAAAACTTCGGGTCAACAAGGCCAAGATTGACAAAATCCCTGCTCACGCCTAAGTTAACGTCAAATTAAATCAAACCAAAAAAGCAACACACCTAACAATGACAACATCATCGCAGCAACCGGCACCCTACTCCCCAACTTTTTTAACGCTTCATGAAATCGTTCAAAAAGCGAGGCAGAAGCTTAATCACGACAACTGGGACTACATCGTTGGCGGTACAGAAACAGAGACCACCGTCAGCCGTAACCGCGCAGCAATTGATTCTTTAGCGTTTAAGCCCCGCGTCTTGCGTGACGTCAGCCGCGTGAATACAGGCACTCGCTTCCTAGGTCGCGACCTGAAGTTACCCGTGCTCTTGGCACCGGTCGGCAGCCTAGAGGTCTTTGCTGAGGGTGCTGGGGCGACCTCGTCGATCGCGGCCGGACGATATGGCGTTGCACACATGCTCAGCTCGGTTTGTCAGCCTGGAATCGAGGCGACAGCTGCGGCAGCACCTGACACCTTGAAGATATTCCAATTGTATGTTCATGGCGACGCGAACTGGGTTGATGACCTGGCCGCTCGGACGATGGC
>CAIYWO010000498.1 GCA_903929925.1 uncultured beta proteobacterium
GGTGAGCGTTCAGGAAATAGCGGTGGTAATGGCTTTAACAACAATCTATACCAAGCTGTGTTTGGTGTGGATGCGTACACGAATGCTGAGCTTGGGCTCAAGCTTGGTGGTGGCTTAGCGCTCTCAAACACCACCGTTAATGCCACGGGTGGCAACAGCACTATCCAGCAGGGCGCATTATTCCTCTACGGCAAGATGCCAGTCGCAGAAGATTATGTACTCGACGGTATGGTCAGCCTTGGATTGAGTTCAACCAACCTCTCGCGCAGTGACGTTACCGGTATCAGCAGTGGCTTTAGCAACAAGTCAGTGATGGGTAACGGTGTGCTGGTGAGCGCAGGCCTGAGCCGTCCGTTTGAGACGAGCGATGTGCGCATCACCCCGTATGTGCGTCTCACTTACCAGTACATCGGCCAAGCCGCCTACGACGAGGGCACAAGCGCCGCAGCACTTAACGTCTCACGCATGAACGCCAATGGCGTGCGTGGCGTTATCGGTGTGGGCGCAGGGTCGCTGAACAAAGACCCGCTCAAAGATGAGTACACCTACCGCGCGAACCTCGCCATCGGTGCTGACTCGCAGGGCTTACTCAATCCGACCTTGAATACCACCCTTGGTGGTTACTCAAGCAGTGTGACTACCCCCACAGCAGGCTCTACGTTTGTACAGACTGGCTTGTACGGCACGGTCAAAGTTGCTGACAGCGCCTACGCCTATGCGGGAGTCTCTGCCGAAGCTAGAACAGGCCAGACGTTGTATGGCGGGAGTGTCGGGTTGAGGGTTGCGTTTTGATAACCAATGCAAGCCTATCAAGCAGTTTGTAGAGCCTCATCTACTCAGAAGCTCGCAATTGCCTTGTGAATGGCCTTCGGCAACGTCGCGTTGCTATAGAGTCAACCCCGTTGATCGTTGGGTATGCTTACCCAAATTCAATTTCGCACAACCGTGTCTTAGCTGCACTTAACGCGAACTCTGTGCTGCTCCTCTTCTCGCCTCGGTAGCCGTTCTATCGTTCTGAGCCCTTTGTTAAATCGAGCAACCTAGTCGATTTAAGTCAACTGACAGATACAAAGCTACCCGCGCCTCGAGCTTCACCTCTTCGTTTCGAGCCTTTATTTTAATTAGTGCTTTGTACGCTTTGTGGCCAACTGGGACCGCTAGTACGCAAGCGCAATGTTTAGGCTTGACCGCAGATGATTATTAAGCAATCGCACGCCACTGAACAAGCTCGCCGTCAGACGGCATTTAAGTTGTGGTTTAAGGTTAGCGCTCCGATTCTTGCAGTTGGGCTGTGCATAACTGTCATGACGAATAGCGCTTTGGCTTGCTCAGGCAGCATAGTTATTAGTACTTCAGTTACTGCGCTGAATAGTGTTTCTTTTTGTGACGTCTCGATTACCAACACTGGTACCGTAACCGGCAGCGCTTGGGCTCTTTCTTATTTTGGTGCTACCAGTGACACATTAAACAACGCTGGTGCCATCACCGCGACAGACTATGGTATCTATAAATCGGGTGGAGTGATTACAAGTTTAAGTAACACTGGCACAATTTCAGGCGGCGTGGGTGTCTTTAATGCGTCCGGCACAATTGCCACTTTAAGTAACACGGGAACAATTTCTGGCTCTGTGGGTATCTTTAATTCGTCCGGCACAATTACCACCTTAAACAACAAGCAAGGTGCAAGTGGTAATCCCTTGACCTATCGAGGCGTCTTACCAACGAACTACAACATCATTATTGCTAGTACGAATAACTACGGGAAGCTGTCGGCCTCTCCTAGTGATGGTTCGTTGCCTGTCACATTTAATATTTACGGCAATACCGGCACAACTCTTGTTTCGGGTATTGCTGCATCAACAGTGGCTGCAGGTACCTATACCTCAGTGTTAACTGGGGTGAGTGCAAGCAATATTATTAGCAGCAGCTTAAGTGGCACCTATACGGGTGGTTATGCATGGCAGTTGGTCAATGAGTCCGGCTCTACCACAAGCTGGAAGTTGATGATTACCGGGGGTGGTGATTCTGGCGGAAGTACGGGCAGCGGTAGCGAAAACATCAATTTCACGGGTGGCAACAATTCGATAAATGGCGGGACTATAACCATCGGTGAACCTAAATTTTTTACCGGAGGCTCAATAACGGTTGGCCCTCAGGGTGCGACTATGGTGATGACAAGCTACCCAATTTTTTTTCCCGGAAATTTGATCCTTAATGGCCCGCTCACAATCGTGGGTCTTAATGGTATGGCTAGTTCATTCTCTTTTTCTGGGAAAATAAGTGGCTCTGGGGGCTTGACAATAGGGGATGGGAAGTCGCGGACTAGTTTTTTTATTACGAGCGACAATATGCGGACTGGCCCCACATATGTCACACAGGGCGCATCCCTTCTTGCAGGGACGGGGTGGAGTGGAGGAACTTCCCTTGGCTCTGGTGACATTTTCATTGCAGGAACAGCATACTTGTTTGGGTCATATCCGGGAAAGGTATCTGTTACAGGGAACGGCTTTCTTCTGACAGGAGGGTCACCCGGCTACGCATCGTACGGCTCGCTGACCATGGGTGCAGGAAGCACCTATTTGCAAGACATTGCCGGCAAAGTGCAGTCGGACGCCACAACGATCACGGGTACGGCGGGTACCTATTCATTTGCAAATATCACGACCGGCCTTGTGATCGAGTCTGGCACAACACTGACCCCGCGTTTATCCGATTTGTTCAGAGCTGACGAGCCGGGCTACGGCAGCAGCATTTACATACCCGTACTAGGGGATCGTTTTCGTATCTTCACAGCGGCTGGCGGCATCACGGGGCGCTTCACGACTCTGACCCAACCGGCAGAGCTAAGCAGCGGCACACAATTGATCGCGTTTTATAACGTTAACAACAGCAACAGTCTTGATCTGGCCATTGCGCCTACGTCTTACAGTAGCACGTTGAGCTCAAGTACGACCAACGCCAAGTATGTAGCTGGTGTTCTAGATCAGTTGTTGGGTGTGAATAAAGCGGGCACCGCGTCAGCGGCGCAAGATTCTTTACTCTACGCCGTTGCCGGTCAAACCGCAGCGAACTTGCCTGGCTTTGCAAGCGCCTTAGCCGGTGAAATTCATGCAGCGTCAGTTGCCACCTTGTCACAGGCGACCCAACGCATACAGCAAGCGGTGTTGGCACGCTTAAGTGACTTCCCAATGGCACCCAATCATCTCAAGGGCGGTGCTGGCGGTGCAGCAACCCCGTTATCTTCAGGTGCCATCACAGGTGACAATCCTTCGGGGCTGCCTACTGTCAGCATGAGTTCAAATCCATTGGTAAACCCGAAGTCCGCAAATATCACCAGCGCAGCCGTGGCGGACGGTCGTGCATGGGGTGAGATCGCCTACCAACGCGGTGAGCGTTCAAGTAACAGCGGTGGCAATGGTTTTAACAACAACCTATACCAAGCCGTGTTTGGTGTGGATGCTTACACAAACGCTGAGCTTGGCTTAAAACTTGGTGGTGGCTTAGCGCTCTCGAATACCACGATCAATGCCACGGGTGGCAACAGCACCATCCAACAGGGTGCATTGTTCCTCTACGGCAAGATGCCTGTGGCCGAAGATTATGTGCTCGACGGTATGGTGAGCCTTGGCCTAAGTTCCACAAACCTCTCGCGCAGTGACGTTACCGGTATTAGCAGTGGCTTTAGTAACAAGTCTGTCATGGGTAACGATGCGCTGGTCAGTGCAGGCCTGAGTCGTCCGTTTGAGACCAGCGATGTGCGCATCACGCCTTATGTGCGATTGACCTACCAGTACGTGGGCCAAGCCGCCTACGACGAGGGCGCAACCGCCGCAGCACTGAACGTCGGACGTATGAACGCCAATGGCGTACGTGGCGTTATCGGTGTGGGGGCAGGGTCACTGAACAAAGACCCGCTCAAAGATGAGTACACCTACCGCGCGAACCTCGCGATCGGTGCTGACTCACAAGGCTTACTCAACCCGACCTTGAACACTACCCTCGGTGGCTACTCAAGCAGCGTGACTACGCCCACGGCAGGCTCCACGTTTGTGCAGGGTGGTTTGTATGGAACGGTCAAAGTCGCTGGCAGCGCCTATGCCTACGCCGGAGTCTCGGTCGAAGCTAGAACGGGGCAGACGCTATATGGTGGTAGTGTGGGGTTGCGGGTAGCGTTTTAGTTGAAGTGACGCTTAGAGTTTTGTGTGATGCTTCATGTGCAGTCACCCAACATAGAAACTCATGTTTATTTTTTTTCAAAACAGCTTGGCTGTGCTGATCTTGTTTCCGGCGAAATTATAAAAAAGTAGTTTTTGCCGGAAACACTTTTAAATTACTATCGAATCAGTAAGGACTTGATCAATTAAAAACAGCGCAGCTTTACGAAAACTTTCTTATCGCGCAGTTGCAATCAGTTACAAAAAATATGCGCTATATGTATAGCAAGCTAGGCGGGTAGTTCAGTAAAATTCCGTCATGGAAATCAGACTCGCCCGCTTAGAAGCACTTATCCCGTCTCTCGCGACGCGTGAAGACTTAGCTTGCCTCGAAACCCGTATCACGACCGCAATCGGCCGGATCGAGACCACGCTTCATACTGAAATGACCAAGCTCACCTGGCGCATCGTGACGCTGCTGGCAGTGCTCTTGCCTTCATTACTTGCTGCAACGGTCTACGTCACGAAATACCTCAATTAAAAAGCCTAGCTAAAACTGCCAATCCTTTGTGTACGGGCAGTCTCGGCTAGGCCTGAGTGTTTAACTTAAGCACTGACGCTTTAAGAGTTCTCCACCGCCTTAACCAGATCTTCAATCACTTTCTTCGCATCGCCAAACACCATCATGGTTTTGTCGAGGTAGAAGAGTTCGTTGTCCAAGCCCGCATAGCCCGAGGCCATTGAGCGCTTGTTCACGATGATTGTTTTCGCTTTGTAGGCTTCCAAA